>NZ_JBNXUM010000010.1:0-222246 GCF_050563545.1 Falsiroseomonas sp. HW251 | reverse complement strand
TGCGGTCAAGGCCTTCGACATGTATTTCGGCCAGGGCGGCTTCCACATGAACCTCAACGTCCTCTCCAAGGAGACGCTCGAGGACGCGATGGAGCACCCCGACAAGTATCCGCAGCTGACGATCCGCGTCTCCGGCTATGCCGTGAACTTCGTCCGGCTGACGCGGGAACAGCAGCTCGACGTCATCCGCCGCACCTTCCACGCCAGCTACTGAGGCTGCGGTGATGCTCGAAGCCGCAGGCATGGTGCAGGTCGGCAGCCGCTACGATCTGCGCGCAGGCCAGGCGCCCGATGCGCCGGAGACCGACGGTTTCGAGGGGCCGCAGGAAACCCATGGCTGGGTGCATTCCTACGAAACGGGCTCGACCGTGGACGGGCCCGGCGTGCGGCTGATGCTGTTCATGTCCGGCTGCTTCCTGCGGTGCCAATACTGCCACAATCCCGACACCTGGAAGCTGAAGGACGGCACAAGGATCGAGCTGTCGCATGCCATCCGCCGGCTGCAGGATTTCGCCCCGGCGCTCCGCGCCATGGGCGGCGGCCTGACCATCTCGGGCGGGGAGCCGCTGGTGCAGGTCGGCTTCACCAAGGGTCTCTTCGTCGCGGCGAAGCAGCTGGGACTGCACACCGCGCTCGACACCTCGGGGTTCCTCGGTCACCGCGCCGACGACGACTACCTCCGGCACGTCGATCTCGTGCTGCTCGACATCAAGAGCGGCGACGAGGACACCTATCGCCGCGTCACCGGGGTCGAGCAGCGGCCGACGCTGCGCTTCGCCAAGCGCCTGGCGGAGATCGGCAAGGCGGTCTGGGTGCGCTTCGTGCTGGTGCCAGGGCTGACGGACGATCCCGACAACATCGCCAAGGTCGCGCGCTTCGTCGCCCCGATGAAGAACGTCGAATGGGTCGAGGTGCTGCCCTTCCACCAGATGGGCGCCTTCAAATGGAAGGCGCTTGGCCTCGAGTACAAGCTTGAACATACGCCGACGCCGGCGGCGGCGCAGGTCGCCGCGGCGGTCGAGATCTTCCGCGGCGCAGGCTGTCGGGCGCGCTGAGCGAAGCGCCGGGGGAAAACGCATGGACTTCATCAGCGACCTGCTCGGCACTCAGCCGATCCTGACGCTCTTCCTGGCCGTCGGCCTGGGCTATGCCGTGGGGCAGATCACCGTGCTGGGCTTCTCGCTCGGCATCGGGGCGGTGCTGTTCGTCGGACTGTTCCTCGGCGCCATTGCGCCGAAGGCGACGATCAGCGGGCCGATCGGGCTGATCGGCCTGATCATGTTCCTCTACGGCATCGGCATCCTCTATGGCCGGCAGTTCTTCGAAGGGCTGAAGGGAGCAGGCTTGGTCTACAACCTGCTCGCCCTGGTCGCGGTGGCCGCCGGGCTTGCCGTGGCGCTCGGCCTGGGTGCGGCCTTCGACGTGAAGCTCGGGCACACGCTAGGCCTCTTCGCAGGATCGATGACGAGCACGGCGACGCTGCAGGCGGCACTCGACACGATGAAGAACAGCGAGCCCTCGATCGGCTACTCCGTCGCCTATCCCTTCGGCGTCATCGGCCCGATCCTCTGCTTCTACTTCATGACGCGGAAGGTCCAGCCGACCTTCCCCCCGAAGCCCGCGCGTTTCCACATGGGCGAGATCACGATCGAGAACCTGCCGGACGCCGGCGCGAAGCTCGGCAAGCTGATGGCCACGCTGCCGGCGAGGGTGCAGGTGTCCTCCGTCCGCCAGGAGCATCGAAACCGTCTGCCCGATCCGGCGATCGAATTGCGGCGCGGGGATGCGCTGATGGTCGCGGCAGACACGGCTGCGGCGATTCAGGAGACGGCGGCGATGCTCGGGCGGCTCGATCCCGGCCGCATCGCGAAGGACCGCGCCGACGTGAACTACCAGCGCTTCTTCGTCTCGAAGCAGAACCTCTGCGGCGTCCCGCTGGGCGATCTGCCGATGCCGGCCGGCGTGGCGGCGCAGATCATCCATGTGCGGCGCTACGACGTGGACCTAGTACCCTCGCCGGACCTCATGCTGGAGGTCGGCGACCGCATCGGCGTCATCGTCGCCAACGAGGACGTCGCGAAGCTGCGCGCGCATTTTGGCGATACCGTGAAGTCCACGGGCGACTTCAGCTATGTCTCGCTCGGCTTCGGGATGGTGCTCGGCGTGCTGCTCGGGCTGATCCCGATCCCCATTCCAGGGGTCGGCACCGTCACGCTCGGCATCGGCGGCGGGCCGCTGATCGTAGCGCTAATCCTGGGGCGGCTGCGCCGGACGGGCCCGATCTCCTGGGTCATGCCACTGCCGGCTAACATCGTGTTGCGCAATTTCGGCCTCACGCTGTTCCTGGCGACGGTGGGGATCAATTCCGGCCAAGCCTTCGTGCGGACCGTGGCCTCGCAAGGCCCGCTGCTGCTGATCATCGGCGCGCTGGTGCTTTTGACCACCGTCGCGATCGTGCTGCTGGTCGGCTACTACGTCCTGAAGCTGCCCTATGACGACCTGCTCGGCGTCGCGTCCGGCGCAACGGGCAACCCCGCGATCCTGGTCTACGCGACCCGCATGGCGCCGACCGAAAGGCCGGATATCGGCTACGCCATGATCTTCCCTTCCGCCACGATCGTGAAGGTCGTCGCTGTGCAGATCATCGGCCTGATATTTCTAGGAGGATGAGAGGAAATGTTCGGTGCACGCGTGCGCTGCGCGGGGAGGTAACCCACCGAGCAGCGGCTCCCGGGCGCTTCGATTCGACACTGAAGCGCTACGTCCACTCTCAGGCGTGCGATTAAGCCGACCGGTCACGCCGAAGGTTGGTGCGCCGTCTAAAATCGACCGATGAGGGTGGCCTGGATGCGCTGCTCGATGCCGTAGCCGCCGAGCGCCACGGAGCTCGGCGCGTTCATTTGCTGCGCGCCGCCTTCGGCATTGCGCCGGTAGTACTGGTACTCGATCCCGACATCGAGGTTGCCGGTGCTGATCCGACCACTCCGCTCCGTCGCAAAGGGGCTCCAGATCAGGTTTGCGACATACATCTGCATATTCGCGTTCAGCGTCTGCGTGGTGGAGTTGCCCGCGGTGAACTGGTCCGTGAAGGAGGGGTTATCCACCTGCGCGTAGGCCGCGCCGAAGTTGCTGCGGAACTGCGGCGACCAGAAACGTCGATAGCCCAGGAACGCACCCCAGCTCGGCGTCGGCGTCAGCGACACGGTGGTTACACCGGGCAAGCCGAGGTCGCTGCAGGAGCCGATTCCGCTGGTCTGGGCGCACCAGCGACGATCTCCGGCGCCAGTAGGGTCAGCCGCAGCAGGCTGCCGAGGTACCCACGCTCTATATTCTCGGCGCTCGCCATCTCGGTAATAGACGCATAGCGTCCCTCGTCCAGCAGCCGCTGATACCGGAACGCTCGGGCCAGCGTCTTTAGCAGCGCCGGGTCCGCACGTGTCGCGATCGCGCCCTCGGTGCCGTCTCGCACCGGCGTCACCACCGTCTTGCGGCCAGGCCTATGCCGAATGGCGAGCGGTCCGCGTCACGCCGATCAGATGGCGCCACCGCGTCTCGAGACGAACTGCCGGGAGCGGCAGCGGCTGGTGCTCGATCGGGCTGTGATGGCTGCTGAGCCGCTACTCCGCCGGCACTGCCGATCGCGAGCGCGAGGCCACCGAGCAAAGCGGCGCGTAGGCTCCAGCCGGGCAACCACTGAAGTGGCGATGGCGGTCGTGGCGCAGAGCATTAGGCAAAGCCGCCGCGCGGCGAAGGCGTCCATTATCAACGCGGCCTCCAGTGCGTGATCCCTGCCGGTCGGCCGATCGAAACTCGCCGGAGCTTGAAGCGTATTGCGGATCACAACTGCCAAACTGCAGGCGGCGAGTAGCAATCGTTGTTGCACCCAAATCGAACCACGCGAGGTGTGGAGGCGATCATGCCTGTTGCATCACTTGCCACCGGCCGCCGCGCTGCCCTTGCTGTCTGCGCCGTCCTACTCGCCCCGGCCCTCGTAAGGGCAGATCGCCAACGGGTTCTGCGATTCATACCCCACGCCGACCTCGCCGTGCTGGATCCCGTCTGGTCCGGTGCCTACGTAACCCGCAATCATGCCCTGATGATCTTCGACACGCTCTACGGCATGGACGCCGACTTCCGCATCCACCCGCAAATGGCCGAAGGCCACGACACCTCCAACGATGGCCTCCGCTGGACTATTCGACTGCGCGGTGGTCTGCGCTTCCACGACGGCGAGCCAGTGCTCGCGCGCGACGTGGCCGCAAGCATCCGGCGCTGGGCTGTCCGCGACAGCTTCGGCCAGGCGCTACTCGCCGCGATGGACGAGATCGCGTCGCCGGACGACCGCGCCCTAACGATTCGCCTGAAGCACCGCTTCCCGCTGCTGGCTTATGCACTGGCCAAGCCGGGCTCGCCCGTCTGCGTGATCATGCCGGAGCGACTGGCGCGCACCGACTCGTTCCGCCAAGTGACTGAGATGGTGGGCAGCGGTCCCTATCGTTTCTTGCCGGCTGAGCAGGTCGCGGGTGCGCGCGTGTGCTATGAGCGCAATCCTGGCTACCAGCCGCGGTCTGGTGGCACGCCGAGCCTCACGGCGGGCCCAAAGTACGCGCATTTCGACCGGGTTGAGTGGCACGTGCTGCCCGACCCCTCCACCGCTGCCGCGGCACTACAAGCCGGCGAGGTGGATTGGTGGGAAGCGCCAACCTTCGACCTATTACCCCTGCTGGAGCGCGAGCCTCATCTCGCAACCACACGGCCTGACCCGGTTGGGCTCATGGGCATGCTCCGCTTCAACCACCTCCACCCGCCCTTCGATGAGCCGGCGGTCCGCCGCGCCTTGCTGCCGGCCGTTAGTCAGGCTGCCTACGTCGCTGCGGTGGTCGGCAGCTTTCCTGAGGGCGGGCGCACTGGCATAGGCTTCTTCACCCCCGGCACGCCGAGCGCTAGCGAGGACGGGCTGGCGGTGCTGGACGGCCCGCGCGACCTCGAGCGGGCGCGGCGCGAACTGGCTAGCGCCGGCGTAGCAGGTAAGCGCATCGTGCTGATCGCGCCGAGCGACTTCCCTCTGCTGAAGGCGCAGGCGGATATCGGCGCCGACCTCCTGCGGCGGGTTGGCTTTGACGTGGACTACCAAGCGATGGACTGGGGCACGGCGATCCGCCGCCTCGCGTCGCAAGAGCCGCCCGCGCGAGGTGGCTGGAACGTCGTGCACACCTACTTCTCAGGCGTCGATGTGTTGGACCCCGCCGTCCACCCCTACCTCCGCGGAAATGGCCGGGCTGGCCGGACCGGTTGGCCGAGCAGCCAGTACATTGAGGCACTACGCGAAGCGTGGTTCGCAGCGGATGATTCTGAGACGCGGGCTGCGCTCACTCGCGCTCTGCAGCGCCAGGCTTTTGCAGACCTGCCGTATATCCCGATCGGACAATTGCGGCTGCGTTCGGCGCACCGCCGCGACCTGGCTGGCATACCGAGCATCGTTCCGACCTTTTGGAATGTCCGGCGCGTATAGGCCTTCGGCTTTTCACCCTCCAAAGGCACGCCTGAGCGCGTCTCGAAGCGCCTCGTATTCTCGAACCACCGCTCCGCGGAACTTTGTGCCGTAGGTCGCTCGCGCGGCTTCGAAAAAGCCGTCTGGATGAAAATTCGGCTGTAGCCGGTGCAGCGTTGCCGCGGCCGCGCGCGCCTCCTCCGGTCGGTTCTGGAAGCCGAGCGCAGCCGTGAGGGCGACCCAGCTAAGCGGATACCGTCCGTACAGCCCGACGGAACGCCGGCTCGCTGCCTCCATGCCGGGCATGTCGTTCAGCCGGAAGTGACACCAGCTCGCGTAATGATGCCATCCGAAGGTGCGCGGATCGCGCGGGCTCAAGCGCAGAGCGTCGGCAATTAGGCCGAGGCACTCCCGCGGATCATCGCGCGCCTGCCGCCGCACGTGTGCCAGAAGTGCGAGCCCGTTCGGGTCGTTAGGGTTGCGCCGCATCGCGTCCTCGAGCAGTACGCGCGCCTGCTCGGAATCAGCCGCGGCGTAGAGCGTGGCTTCGGCGCAGTGCGTCAGTACAAAGGGGTTGTCCGGCTCGATCGCGAGTGCCTGGGCGGCGTGGGACAGGGCCAACTTGCGCTCCGCTTCCGGGTCCGGGAAGCTGCGTAGCAGCCATCGCCAAGTATGGACGGCCGCTGCGAGAGCATGCGCCATTGCATAGTGGGGATCAGCCTCCAGTGCGCGCTCGAGTGGCCCCAGTACGCGCTCAAGCGCGGCGTGGTGGCGCCCCTGCAGAAGAACGCCGTTGGCGCGCTGCAGCCATGTCCATGCATCGGGATTGTCAGGAAGACGGCGCATTGCGCGTCCGATCTCCTCATGCATCAAGCGCGGCTCCAGCCGCGCTGCGATCTGGCGTACGACAGTGTCCCTGAGCTCCATTGCTTCGCCTAGTCTTGCACCTTGAGAGTCCGCCCAAAGATGTAGGCCGTTGCGCCCATCCAGTAAGCGCAAATTGAGCCGGAGCCGCCTACCGTCATGCTCGACGCTACCCTCGACGAGGTAGCGAACGCCCAGCTCTGCAGCGATACGGCGCACGTCGATTGCGACACCGCGATAGGCCATTGCGGATTGCCGGGCAGTCACGAAAAAGCCCGGGACATGCGCAAGCGCGTTGGTCACCTCCTCCGTCAGGCCTTCAGCCAGCACGCCACCCGCCAGCAGCTCGTGAGAAATCTCTGCGAAAGGCAGCACGGCGACGGAGGGCCGATCGTCCACGACAGGCAGAAGGCCGGCCGGTGGCGTTGTAGGCACCGGGGCCCGGTCTGGTGCGTGATGGATCCAGTCAAGCACGGCCGGGATCCCGGTTGCGGCCGGGAGCGCCGCACGCGCGCCCAGCCGAACCGTGATCTCATCGAGCAAAACGCGAGTCTCGGTGCCGGGCCCGGCACCGTTGGCAGCGCGGATAGCCTCCGCGCAGCTACGAAACTGTTCGAGCACCCGGCCCATGTCGCCCAACTTGGCGTAGTGGCGCATTAGGAAACGGTGCGCCTCCTCGCAGCTCTGGTCCAAGGCGACGAGGCGGCGCGCGAGAGCTTCGGAGGCCTGCGGCCCGCCTATCCACGCGCGTAACACCGCGAGAACCTGCTCGTGCAGTGCTTGCCGCCGTTCCCCAATCCATTCAGTGAAGGGCTCTTGCGTCGTCGGCGGGAACCCGGGCAGCAGTGGGCCGCGATATAGGGCGACCGCCTCTGCTGCGCGGGCCGGGTCGGCGAGAGCATGCTGCAACTGTATTGCATCCACCTCGGCGAGGTGGCTGGGCAGGTGCAGCGGCCCGCCTGCCGGCCAGTCCAGCGCGCGCCGCACCCGCAGGAGTTCTTGTCGCAGGCTGCCGCGCGCCTGCTCGACGCTCCGACCTTGCCAGAGCAGTGCGGCAAGGTCGTCGCGCGTCCAGGGCTGCTCGGCGAGTGCAAGACAGGCGAGCAAGGCTATACCGCGGCGTCCCAGCCCGGAGACCGGCGCTCCGTCCTCGCGGTGCACCTCGAACCCGCCGAGCAGGCGGATTCGTGCGCGGGGAGCAACGTCTCGGTCGGGCAGGGTACGCGGCGCCTCATCCATCCGATCGCTCATCGGACTCCCAGATGTCCGGGACATCCTTGCAGAAGCTAGTCGGCGTCGGCGTATGAAACCCCCGTTACGATGAGAACCTCCTTTGACACCGTCTCCGCTGCGTCAATCAATTCTGGTCCGGCTTTGATGGCTTTTTGACGCCGCTGGCGCCGATCCCTCGCGCAACGTGACGTCAGCTTCGCCCTGCGACTTCGCCTACGCCACATCATCCGACTGGATGATGCCGCGGGCGCAGCGTCGGACGGACGCTCTCGCGGACGCGACTCTTGGGAAGAAGCCGCATGACGAGATTACTCACCCACGCCGCGCTTCTGGCGGCGGCACTGATCTTTTCGCCTGCTGTCCATCAGGCACAGGACCGGGAGAAGGGGTCGGAAGATTGGCTCGTCCCCACCCCCAGCCCGTCCGAACCGCGCGAGGAGGTGCGGGCCAGGCACGCGCCTGATGTCCGTGGCGCCATGCGCCTCGTCGAAGGCGACGACCTAATCGCATTCTGCCGTCCGGCGGCCTGGGCCGCGAAGCCCTGCTTCTGCTCGGTCGAGCAGGTCGAGACGATGGTCACACCGGGCCAATTCATTCTGCATATGCGTGAGCGCCTCGCGGTCGGTTCGACGAGCGCGGCCGAGCTGCGTGCAGCTGAAACACACGCGCGTGAGATCTGTGGGGAGGGTGGGGTCGCAGCATCTCTCGATGCGTTCGGCGCGGCCGAGATCACGATCAACTCCTCGCAACGACGCGGGGTGAGCCCTATGCAGCGTGTCACCCGAGCGGCGCCATGAACGCCGGGGCCAACGCGCTTCTTGCCCGCGCGGGTAGGAATGGCCCTGTGCTGCTCTGCGGGGGCGTGCTGATCGGCTTGATCACGCCGGCGCTGGCCGACGCCGCGCGCCCGCTGATGGGTGTCGCCGTCTTCGTCTTCACTCTCGGCGCCTTTCTTAAGGTGGATGGCACCGTCTTCCGCCAGGAGGCGGCCGACAGGCAAACCATCTTTCTCATTGTTGCCTGGTCCACCTTCGGCGTCCCGCTGCTTGCCTATGTTCTGGTGCAGGCGCTGCGGCCCGGGCCGGACATCGCCCTCGGTCTTCTGCTGTGCACGCTCGCACCGCCGGTCGGCAGCGCCGCCGCGATCGCGGCGATGCTTGGCCTGAGCGCGCCGCTCGCGCTGTTGGCCACCATCGCGGCCACCCTCGCGGCACCGCTCTACCTGCCACCGCTCGCGGCGACGCTTGCGGGCGCTGAACTCGCAATCGACCCGCTGACCATGTCGTTGCGCCTCGCCGCAATAATCGGCGGCGCAGGCCTCACGTCGTGGCTGCTGCGCCGCTACGCTGGTCGGTGGGTGGCGGAAAACCCCAACGCCATGACGGGTATCGCCGTGCTCGGGCTGCTATTGGTTGCGATCGGCGCCATGGGAGGCATGCGCGAGCAGATCGTGGCGGGCCCCGCCCGGGCGCTCCTACAACTCGTGTTGGCATTTCTGGTCAACGTCGCGCTGCAGGTAGTCGGGGCGCTTCTCTTTGCCGGGCTTGAGCGCCGGCGTGCGCTGACGGTGGGCCTCGTTAGCGGCAACCGCAACATCACCCTCGTCTGGGCCGCAGCCGCGCCGTTCCTCGCTCACCAGCCCGGCGTCGAGTTGTACCTAGCGATGAGCGTCTTCCCGATCTTCATGCTGCCAGCGGCGACGCAGCGGATCGTCGCGGCGCTGCTCGCCCGCCCAGCTACCCGGGCAGGCGCCACCCCGCAGCAGGTCAGCCAACGATAACGAGGAGGTCCGCCCCCAATGGATCGCTTCCCTTGTGAAACCGCTACCATGGCTGTTCCCGGCGCCCAGCTCAGCGGTCGGATAGCGCTCGTTACCGGTTCCACACGTGGCATCGGGTTTGGCATCGCCAAGGCCCTATACGCTGCCGGCTGTGATGTCATGCTGAGCGGCCGTGGCGAGGAAGGCGAGCAGGTTGCGGAACACCTCGCGCGGTCCGGCGAACGAGGTCGGGTCGGCTATGCAGCCGCCGACCTGCGAGAGCATGACGCCGCCACGGCGTTGCTCGCCGCCTGCTCGGCACAGCTCGGCGAGCCCGACATCCTCGTCAACAACGCGGGCGTCCAGCATGTCGCACCGGTGGCCTGCTTTCCCGACGAGCGCTGGGACGAGATCATCGCGCTCAACCTTTCTGCCGCCTTCCGCCTGTCGCGCTCCGTGCTGCACGGCATGCGTCGGCGAGGCTGGGGCCGCATTGTCAACATCGCCTCTGTCCACGGCCTGGTCGCCAGCGAAGGCAAGTGCGCCTACGTCGCCGCGAAGCATGGCCTGCTCGGCCTGACGAAGACGGTTGCGCTCGAAGTGGCGGGCGACGGCATCACCTGCAATGCGATCTGCCCCGGCTGGGTGCGCACGGAGCTTGTCGAGAGGCAGATCGAGCGCATCGCGGCGGAGCGAGGCGTCCCCATTGAAGACGCGGCTTCCGAGTTGCTGCGCGCCAAGCAGCCGATGCGGCGCTTCTCGACTCCTGAGGGCATCGGGGACCTCGTCGCTTTCCTCTGCGGCGAGAAAGCCGCCACGATGACCGGCTCCGCCATCACCATGGATGGCGGATGGGTCAGCATCTAGGTGACAGCAATCATCGCGCACCCTCGTTGATGTCGAAGCAACAGGTGCGGTGCCTGGTGACCGATTGCTTACCCGCCCAGGCACGCCGACTATGGCTCATGCGGCAGCGTTTTGAGGGCACCATGGCTCTGTCCGGCCGTCCTCGATACGCCTCCATCATCTTCCTGCGGTCGTCGAGCCCGGCCTATCGGTCCGGAAGCCGTTCAGTTGCTTCATGGCGGCTGACATCGCCCGCAACTCCGACATGCTGCGCAGCGCGAACTTCGAGCCGGAGTAGGACCGGTCAGGGTCGGACTCAGCGGTAGCGGCTCATAGTCAGGCGATCCACGGCGCTCGCGACGGCCGTAGTCTGCACACGCATTAGCCACACCCTGCACAGGTCATAAGCCCGCGCCGCTCGCGCGCTGGCTCGATCAGGTAGCCGCAGCGATAGCAGTTCACGCCATAGTCGTTCGGGTCGAACGGGTCAGCTGCGCGTCGCGTCTTCCCTTTACTCTTGCGCCGGGTGCGCTTCGCCCGTGGCTGCACGGCAGCCTCAGCAGCGTCGGCAGCAGGAGCGGGCGAGGGCTCTGATTCGGGTTTCGGCGGCAGACGCGTCCAGGTCGGGATCACATGGCCGACCTGTTCGCTCACTGGCGCCTTGGCCGGCTCGGACTCTGGCACGGGCGGCGGCGCGGACCGGACCCAATGCTCCGGCGTCCGTTCCGGCGATTGTTCCTCCAATACGTAGCCGCGCCGCCGCGGCACCGGAGCGTCATCGTCGGCCTGCCCCCGGCTCGCGATGCGCGCCAGAGGCTCTCTGCGGCGGCGAGGAAGGCCCGAACACGGCACGGAGCGACGACCGGCAGTGCGGCCAGAGGCACGCCTCAGATGCCGCTACGGTCCAGGCATATGGCTGGCGCGTATCGGGGTGGATGCCGTGCAAGACAAACTGTTTGCCTCTCCCAAGCACCTCGACCTGCGCCTTGGTGCCGTCCGCCAGCCAGAACTCGGCTGTCTCGGCCTTCGCGAGGTTCGACGGCGCGATAGGCAAGGAGCAGCTTCGGGGCGCGGCCGACGCGCCGCAGAGGCGTTGGGCCGAGCATTGCGACAGCGGAACGCGGTCGCGCAGCGATCATCCGCCCTGCAACATGGGACCGAATTCAGCCTGTCCGCTTCGGCCCGGCCGTGACAAGCTGCAACCTTCCGTTCTCCTGGCTCCTAAGGACAATGCCAACAAGACACATCCTGCGCTCCCGTCGATCTTGCTCCGGCCGAGCAGACGGGACCTGCGATGAAGATGCTTCCTGGCAAAGGCGACCGCGAAGATGCCGATCGAGGACGTTCAAGCGCCGTTTCCTTCCTCCACGCCGCTGGAGCGCGACGCGCGCCTGGCGTCCACCGACCACAAGGTCGCGCCGAGTGAGATCGCGATCGGCGTCGTCATCGGCAGGACCGCGGAATATTTCGACTTTTTCGTCTTCGCGATCGCTTCGGTGGTGGTCTTCCCGAAGGTGTTCTTTCCCTTCGCCGAGCCGGTTACCGCGACGCTCTACGCCTTCGGCATCTTCTCTCTCGCCTTCGTCGCCCGGCCGGTCGGGTCGGTCATCTTCACGGCGATCGACCGCCGGCACGGACGCGGCGTCAAGCTCGCCGTCGCGCTCTTCCTGCTGGGCTTCTCGACCATGGCGATCTCCTTCCTGCCGGGCTATGCGCAGATCGGCAGCTGGGCCCTCTACCTCCTCGCGGTGCTGCGGGTCGGACAGGGGCTGGCGCTCGGTGGCGCATGGGACGGGCTCGCCTCGCTGCTCGCGCTGAACGCGCCGCCCGAGCGCCGCGGTTTCTACGCCGCCATCGCGCAGCTCGGCGCGCCGCTCGGCTTCGTCGTGGCGAGCACCCTGTTCTCCTTCTTCATGCTCAACCTGCAGGAATCAGACTTCCTGGACTGGGGCTGGCGCTATCCCTTCTTCTGCGCCTTCGCCGTCAATGTCGTGGCCCTCTTCGCGCGTCTCCGCCTCGTCGCAACGGACGAGTTTGCGAACCTGCTGCAGCAGCGGCACCTGCAGCCCTCGCCGATCCTGCCGCTGCTGCGCAACCATGCGCCCGAACTCGTCCTCGGTGCGCTGATCCCGCTTGCGAGCTTCGCGCTGTTCCACCTCGTGACCGTGTTCCCGATCAGCTGGATCACCCTCTTCACTGATCGCTCGGCAGGCGAGTTCCTGATGGTGCAGTGCTCGGGCGCCTTCATCTGTGCCGGCGCGATCGTCGCCTCCGGCCTCATCGCCGACCAGATCGGGCGTCGAAGGCTCCTGCTGCTCGCGGCGGGGCTGATCGCGCTGTTCGCGATCTGCAGCACGATCGCTCCGCTGATCATCGAAGAGAATGCGATCGGGCAGACGATCTACGTCAATGCGGGCTTCGCTCTCCTCGGCCTGTCCTACGGGCAATCCTCCGGGGCGGTGACGTCACGGCTGGAGCAGCGCTACCGCTACACCGGCGCGGGCCTCACGACCGATCTCGCCTGGCTGCTCGGCGCCGGCTTCGCCCCGCTGATCGTGCTCTATCTGTCCGCGACCTACGGGCTCGCCTGCGTGGGCCTCTACTTGCTGTCCGGAGCGGTCACGACGCTGCTGGCGCTCGGACTGTCGCGCTCCGAAGTCGGGCAGGTCTGACCGATGCGCCACGCCAGCCATCCTCCGGCCGACCACGGCCGTCGGTCCGGCCTCACGCTCGGGCGAACGCTCCGCAGGGCCGCGCTCCTGCTCCCGGCCGCGCTGCTCTCGGGCTGCGGCATGGTCGTCATGGATCCGTCCGGCGACGTCGCGGTCCAGCAGCGCAACCTCATCATCGCGTCCACCGCGCTGATGATGCTGGTCATCGGGCCGGTCATCGCGCTCACCTTCCTCTTTGCCTGGCGCTACCGGGCCTCGAACCCAAAGGGGACCTACGACCCCGACTTCCACCATTCGACCCAGCTCGAGGTGGTGATCTGGACCGTACCCCTCCTCATCATCATCGCGCTCGGCGCCATGACCTGGATCAGCACGCACACCCTTGACCCGTTCCGGCCGCTCGGACGCATCGCGCCGGGCCGGCCCGTGCCGGCCGACGCCAGGCCGCTCGAGGTGCAGGTCGTCGCGCTCGACTGGAAATGGCTGTTCATCTACCCGGAACTCGGCATCGCCTCGGTCAACGAGATGGCCGCGCCGGTGAACGGGCCGATCTCCTTCAGGCTTACTTCCTCTTCCGTATGGAACGCGTTCTACGTCCCGGCCCTCGCGGGGATGATCTACACCATGCCGGGGATGGAGACGCGCCTGCAGGCCGTCATCAACCAGGAGGGCGACTACTGGGGGCTCTCCGGGCATTACAGCGGCGCCGGCTTCTCGCGCATGAACTTCCGCTTCCACGGCCTCGGCGACGACGGCTTCGCGCGGTGGGTCGCGAGGGTGAGGTCCGGCGGGGAACGCCTCGACCGCGACGCCTATCTCCGGCTGGAGCAGCCCAGCGAGGCGGAGCCGGTGCGCCACTATGCCTCGGTCGAGGACGGCCTCTTCGCCGCCATCGTGGGCCTCTGCGTCCGCCCGGGCCGGATGTGCGTGGACGAGATGCACCACATCGACAGGATCGGCGGCGCGGGGCGGGAGAGCGTGGGTAACCGCGAGCGCCTCGACTACGACAACCGGCGGCTCGAGAGCGGCCACGAACCCGCCGGCGCGACCTTTCCCGCCTCGGGCCGTCCGCCGCAGGGAAGCGTGCAGCCCGAGGGCATGAGACCCCGCGACCAGGGCCTGAGCCGCGGCGGAGTCAACCAGCCCCGCTCCGAGCCGGACCAGGGCCAGGGCAACGCCTTGCCTGGCGCCGACCGCGGCTCCGCCCCGGCCCAGCTGAACGACCGGCCCACCGAACGCCATCAACACTGATCCGAACGGGCTTCCGCATGTTCTCGAACCTGGACCTGCAGCACCTCATCTTCGGCCGCCTCTCCCTCGAGGCCATTCCCTACCACGAGCCGATCCTGGTCGTGACCTTCGCGGGCGTGGCGATCCTCGGCGTCGCGCTGCTCGGCGCGGTGACGTGGTTCGGCCAGTGGGGCTACCTCTGGCGCGAGTGGTTCACGAGCATCGACCACAAGAAGATCGGGATCATGTACGTGATCCTGGCGATCGTGATGCTGCTTCGCGGCTTCGCCGACGCCGTCATGATGGTGACGCAGAAGGCGCTCTCGGTCGGCGCGTCCGAGGGCTACCTGCCGCCGCACCACTACGACCAGGTGTTCACGGCGCATGGCACGATCATGATCTTCTTCATGGCCATGCCGTTCGTGACCGGCGTCATGAACTACATCATGCCGTTGCAGATCGGGGCGCGCGACGTCGCCTTCCCGTTCCTGAACAACTTCAGCTTCTGGATGACCACCGGCGGCGCGATACTGACGATGATGTCGCTCTTCCTGGGTGAGTTCGGGCGAACCGGCTGGCTTGGCTATCCGCCCCTGTCGGGGGCGGCCTACAGCCCCGGCGTCGGCGTGGACTACTGGATCTGGGGCCTGCAGGTCGCCGGAGTCGGCACGACGCTGTCCGGCATTAACCTGATCGCCACCATCGTGAAGATGCGCGCACCTGGCATGACGATGATGAAGATGCCCGTCTTTTGCTGGACGACGCTCGCCAGCAACGCGATCATCGTCACGATCTTCCCGGTCCTGACTGCGACCCTCGCCCTGCTGGCGCTCGACCGCTACGTCGGCACGCACTTCTTCACAAACGACTACGGCGGCAACTCCATGATGTACATGAATCTCATCTGGATGTGGGGGCATCCGGAAGTCTATGTGCTGGTTCTGCCGGCCTTCGGAATCTACTCGGAGATCGTGTCGACCTTCTGCGGCAAGCGGCTCTTCGGCTACACATCCATGGTCTACGCGACGATGGTGATCGCCATCGTCTCCTGGCTGACCTGGCTGCACCACTTCTTCACGATGGGCTCGGGCGCCAACGTGAACGCCTTCTTCGGCATCACGACAATGATCATCTCCATCCCGACCGGCGCCAAGGTGTTCAACTGGCTCTTCACGATGTACCGGGGGCGGATCCGGTTCGAAGGGCCGTTCATCTGGGTGATGGGCTTCATCCCCACCTTCGTGGTCGGCGGGCTGACTGGTGTCCTGCTGGCGGTGCCGCCGGCGGACTTCGTGCTGCACAACAGCCTGTTCCTGGTCGCGCACTTCCACAACGTGATCATCGGCGGCGTGGTGTTCGGCCTGCTTGCCGGCGTGCAGTACTGGTTCCCGAAGGCATTCGGCTACAGGCTCGACCCGTTCTGGGGCAGCGTTTCCTTCTGGTGCTGGCTGGTCGGCTTCTGGACCGTGTTCACGCCGCTCTACGCGCTCGGCCTGATGGGCTTCACGCGCCGCACCCAGCATTTCGACGACCCCAGCGTGCAGCCCTATCTGTTCATCTCAGCAATTGGCGTGGTCATCATCGCGGCCGGCATCCTGGCCTTCGTGGTCCAGCTCGTCGTCAGCTTCGTCCGGCGCGAGCGCCGGCGCGACACGACGGGCGACCCCTGGGGCGGGCGGACGCTCGAATGGTCCACCTCCTCGCCGCCGCCGCCCTACAACTTCGCCTTCACGCCGATCGTGCACGACTATGATGCCTGGTGGGACATGAAGAAGCGCGGCCACGATCGGCCGCTCGGCGGCTACCGTCCGATCCCGATGCCCAGGAACACCGCGGCCGGGGTGGTGCTGGCCGGGCTCAGCACGGTGCTCGGCTTCGCCCTTGTCTGGTACATCTGGTGGCTCGCCGCGCTGTCCTTCGTAGCGCTCCTCGCGGCTGCGATCGCCCATACCTTCGACTACGACCGGGACACCACGGTCGCGGCCGAGGACGTCGCCCGCTTCGAGAGGATCCGGACGCGGCAGCTCTCGGGATCGGGGGCTTGAGGCGATGCAGGAGGTGACCAAGTCGTCCGAGGCCGCCGCGGCACCGGACTTCTACGAGCAGGACGAGCACGTCCACGGCAGCAGCACGCTGATCGGGTTCTGGATGTACCTGATGAGCGATTGCTTCATCTTCGCGGTGCTGTTCGCCACCTTCGGCGTGCTCGGTCGCAATTACGCCGCCGGCCCGTCCGGGGCGGATCTGTTCGACCTCAGGCTCGTCGCCCTCAACACCAGCCTGCTGCTCCTCTCCTCCATCACCTATGGCTTCGCGATGCTCGAGATGGGCAAGGACCGGCTCCAGGCCACGGTCGGGTGGCTGGCGATTACAGGCCTCTTCGGCGCGGCCTTCGTCGCCATCGAGCTCTACGAGTTTTCGCACCTCATCAGAGAAGGCGCGACACCGCAGCGGAGCGCATTCCTGTCCGCGTTCTTCGTGCTGGTGGGGACGCACGGGCTGCACGTTACCTTCGGCATCGTGTGGCTTGTCACGCTGATCGTGCAGGTGCACCGTTTCGGGCTGATCGCCGCCAACCGGCGCCGGCTCACCTGCCTCTCGATGTTCTGGCACTTCCTGGACGTGGTCTGGATCGGCGTCTTCACCTTCGTCTACCTGATGGGGGCCATGCGATGAATCCGGCAAAGGCGCAAGCGCTGACTGAGCCCGCGCACGGCGGCAACGCCGGGCATGAGGGGACGCACCGGGACGATCATGCTGACGGCCCGCACGGCACCTTCAGGAGCTACATGACGGGCTTCGTCCTGTCGGTGATCCTGACAGCCGTCCCGTTCTGGCTCGTGATGGGCAACGTGCTGGAGGACACGGTCAGGACCGTCATCGTGATCATGGCGCTCGCCGCGGTGCAGATCGTGGTCCACATGATCTACTTCCTGCACATGAACACGAAGTCCGAGGGCGGCTGGACTTTCATGGCCCTCGCCTTCACGCTCACGCTCGTCGTCATAGCGCTGGTCGGCTCGATATGGGTCATGTACCACATGGACCAGAATATGATGCCGATGTCGCCGCACCAGGCGCCGCAACGGCCCTGACCGGCCGGCGGGTCGCTGCGCTGCTCGCCTTCAATCTTGTCGCGGTCCTCGTCGTGGGCGGCCTTACGGCGCTGGCGACATGGCAGGTGCATCGCCGCGCCTGGAAGCTCGACCTTATCGCGCGCGTGGAGGCGCGAGTACACGCCGATCCCGTGCCGGCCCCCGTGCCGGAGCGATGGGCGGCGCTGACCGCGGCGGGAGACGAGTACCGGCGCGTGACGGTGACCGGTGCATGGACAGCCGACCGGCCCACGCTCGTGCAGGCAGCGACGGAACTCGGTGGCGGCTACTGGGTGATGCAGCCCTTCGCGCGGGACGACGGGACGACGGTCCTCGTCAACCGCGGCTTCGTGCCGGCGGGAAGGCGCGAGGCCGCATCCTCGGCCCTCAATTCAGGCCGCGTCACGGTAACAGGGCTGCTGCGGATGTCGGAGCCAGGAGGTGGATTCCTGCGCTTGAACGACCCTGCCGCCGATCGCTGGTATTCCCGCGACGTCGCCGCAATCGCTGCCTCGCTCGGGCTGCGTGGAGCGGCGCCATATTTCATCGATGCGCAGGCCGGCCCCGGTGGCGCACTTCCCGTTGGCGGGCTGACGGTGATCAGCTTCCCGAACAACCACCTGATCTATGCATTCACCTGGGGTGCGCTCGCGCTGATGACCGCCGCCGGCGCGATCTTCGTCAACCTGGACGTCTTGCGTTCCCGGGCCGACTGGCGCGCATCGAGGTCGGCTGAGTGAAAGCCGCGCGATCCGCACGGGCGCGTCCGGTCCGGTTCCGCTGGCGGCGTGGCGGTATGGTGCTTGTTCTCCTTCACCGCTTTTGAGGACTACACCGGGCAGACGGAACGGCTGTGGCGGCAACTCGAATGCTCCCGCAGAGGCGATCCACTACGCGATCAACGCCGTCAAAGCGCGCATAGCTGCATAGCCGGTGGACACGGTGGAAGTCCGCGGCGATAGACGTCCCGCGCCTGATTTCGGCCTTCACCACCGGCGGCCGGTTCGGCGGGTGCTGACCCGGGCCGCGGCGGCGCACCCAGCGCCTCCCGCAGGTGAGACAGCCCCTGCAGCATCGCGCTTGCCGTGCCGGCCGATGGCGCGGCCTTGCTGCCGGACACCGTGATAGCGCCGCTGGTTGGCTTCGATCGCAGCGGCTACCAGCTCGGCTACGGCGGCTGCTATTACGACCGCACGCTGGCCACCATGCCCCGGCGGCCACTGACGATCGGCGTGGGGTTCGATCTGGTCGCAACTCGGGAGGATTGACCCACAGCCGTATGACATTCCGATGCACCTGATTGTGACCGAGCGACAGGTCACCAGCCATGGGAGCGTGGAAAGGTGAACGACAGCAATCTTCCGGCCTACTCGCTTTCCCGGTTGGGCCGCGCGGTTCTGGACAGCGTTTCCGAAGCGATAATCTACGCCGATCGGGATGGCGCGATCTGCTTCTGGAATCCAGGAGCCGAGCGGCTCTTCGGCTTCACCGCCGCCGAGGCGTTGGGTCGCTCCCTCGACATCATCACCCCCGAACCGCAGCGAGCCCGGCACTGGGCTGGCTTCGATCGCGTGATGCAGACAGGCGAGAGCCGTTATGGCCACGGCGATGTCCTCGCAGTGCCTGCGCATCGAAAGGACGGGACGCGGATCTCGATCGAATTCACGATCATTCCGATCCGGGCTGAGGATGGTCGGATCGAGGGCATGATGGCGATCCTCCGCGATGTGACCCAGCGCTACGAGGAGACGCGGGCGCTGAAGCGGGAGCTCGCTGCGCTGAAGGCCAGCATGGACACGAGCAGGGCCAGCCCGGGCGCTGGCTGATAGCCGCTATTGGGCGGCCTCCGGCAAGGTGGGTCAGTGCGACGGGCCGGCGCCTGCCGGTATTGCGGCTGGTTCGAAGCAGCCGTTCCGGAGAGGATCGCGCGCCCGCCGCGTCAGGTGACGACGTGTCGGTGCATCGTAAGCAGGGCCGTGGGCAGAGCCACGGCGTCGGCTATTCCGCTGCCTGGCGGACGGCGGGCAGGCGCTCGAAAATCCCCATCCGCAGGCTACGCGCGATGCGATGCGCGCGGTCGCGGAAGGCCTCGGCGGTTGCGGGCGCAAACAGCTCGTCGCAGGTCGCGCCGAACAGATTCAGCCAGCGGTCGAACATCTCCGGTGTCAGGCCCGGCAGCCGGAGATGCGCGGAATACGGATCGCCATGATAGGCGCCGCTGCGCAGCATGACCGCCGACCAGAACCGGCGGAGCTTGGCCAGGTGCAGGGCCCATTGCGCATCGGTCTCGCCAATGGTGGCATGGAAGATGGGCCCGAGCGCGGGATCTCGGCGGACGCGCGCATAGAAGGCGTCCACCAGGCGTGCGATGTCGGCTTCGGAGGTGATGCGGTCCGTTTCCATGATCATGGGCGCTGGATCCGGAGCCTCAGATGAAGGGGATGACCGCAAGCACGGCGACGAGGTTCCAGGCCAGCATATTGACCAGCGTGCGCAGCATCGCGCGGCTGTCGGTGTCATCGACATGCAGCGCGTCGCAGGCGAGGTTGCCGGGAAGCAGGAAGAGACGGGCTGGGCTCATCGAGCTTAAACCTACATGAGACATGTATGTTATAGGCGGCGCCGCTCTTGAAAAGCAATAGCGACAATGTAGCTTTTGCGCATGCGCCTGACGACCCTCACCGATTTCTCGCTTCGCATGCTGATCCACCTCGCGATCGAGCCGGATGGACGTGCGACCATCGCCGAGGTCGCGAAGGCTTATCGGATCTCGGAGAGCCACCTGATGAAGGTGGCGCACCTGCTTGGCCAGGCCGATTACGTGACCACGCTGCGTGGCCGCGGCGGCGGGCTGCAGCTCGCGCGCCCAGCAGACAAGATCACCGCAGGCGAGGTCGTCCGGTACATGGAGCCGGACATGGCGATCGTGCCGTGCTTCGCTGACGCCCCATGTGCGATCCTGCCAGCGTGCGGCCTGAAGCACCGCCTTCGCGCGGCTCGCGAGGCGTTCCTTGCCGTGCTTGACGCCACCACCATCGCTGATCTCGCGCAGCCCCAGGTGGAGTTGCGGAGCCTCCTCGCGATTGCGGCCTGATCGGTCCTGCCTCCGCCACGGGACTCATAACGGGCTCCGCGCCGAGCCATTTGCGATGCTGCGCGGGGCACAGGCGGCGCGCGCCATTCAGTCAGTTGCTGGTGGGATAGGTGCCCGCAAGCGCGCATGCGAGGCGTTGCGCGTTCTCTGGTGACGGCGCTGAGTTCGCTGACGTTCTCGCCTCACGTAGCGCTGCCGTCGGTACGCGCGGTGGCACCCGTCCGAGTTCCGCCAAACGTCGGGACGTACATCGCCTGACCGCGGCAGGGCCCTGCGCCGCAGTGGCTCCGCAAACGGTAACCAGCGCCGATCGCTCTTCGGAAGTGAGCGAAGCGGTACTGTGTGGCTGCGGCACCGCGCAAAGTTCGGTGACGTGCCTGGTTATGCACGCCCCGAAAGCAGAAGTCGCCCCGCCGCGCGGACGGCACCGTGACGTCGACGCTCGCCGTCGCTCCGGGGCCACAGCTGGTCTCGATCGCCAACGTCCGCGTCCCCGCCGGCAGCGAGGGGCAGCCGTAGAGCACCGCCGGCGCGTCCTCGGGCAGGCCGTAGAGCCGCAGCGCCTCGCGCTCGATCTGCCCGTCGAAGCCGATGATGCCGATCTGCGCGAAGGCACGCCCGGCCCGAGCCGCGCCGTCTGCCGCCGGTTCAGCGAGCTTTGCTGCATGACGGCGTCCGCCTGCCAGCTCTTCGACGCAGTGTCCTACGTCGTGTCGGGGGCCACCCGGCAACGTTCTCACTCACCCTGATTGATCACATGGTGGGCGGCACAATCCCGAGCGCCGCGCGCGGGCGCACCTACCGGAATAGCCACTTGCGCCGGCCGAGTCAGGTGGCGCGCCACGCCGGGCCTCGCCGCTAGGCGTGATCTCGAAGATGCCACAGGGCAGGCTTCTATCGTCGCGGGCAGGCCCGCCACCGAGCCAAGGGCAGGCTCGAGGACGGCTCGAAGAAGGAGGGCTGAAGTTCCAAATTTGTGGTTGTCTAATTCGACCGGGGCCTGCTCCGGCGTCGACGCGGGGCATCGCGATCATTCACTAGAGCACCGCGGTCGGGTACCGTCGGTCCATTCGGCGTGCGCCGCAACCTGCCGCTGCCTTCCAGGGCCGCAAGGGTGCGGGAGAGCGTCTCCGGCGTCATGCCGAGACGCGCCGCGATGGCCGAGCGAGGCTCCGGGAGCGAGGCGCAACCAGCCCCCGCCTCATCCGAAATGCGCCTAGCCAGGAAGCGACCGAGGCGCACCGCGACACTGTTCAGCTTGAGGTCCACGACCTGATCGACAATCAGGCGCCAATGGCGCGACAGCAGCTCGTTGCAGGCACCGCTCAGCTCGAAGGAGCGCTGCAGGTTGTCGCGGAAATGGTCGGCCGGGATCATCAGCACACGTATCTCGGTCAGCGCAACCGCCGTCGCTAGATAGGGCAGCCTGAGGATGACGGCCGGGGCGAGGAAGACCTCACCGCCGCCGAAGATCTCGACGACCGTCGTGCCGCCGCCTTCGCCTTGCGCCTGAAGCCCGACGCTGCCCTCGAGCAGGAGGTGCAGGAACTCAGGCTCCTCCCCCTGCTCGAAGAGCACCGTGCCCTTCGGCAGCAGCTGCGTGAAGCTCGGCCGCAATAGCTCGGCCATGGCGGCTGCCCCCGCCGCCTGGAAGAATGGGGCCCGCTCGATCATCGCGTAGTTGGTCTCACGCTTACTCATCGCGGGCTGGCCTCCGTCGCACGTTCGTGTAGCTAACGCGCCCGCCCGATCCATTGATCTGGATCAAGGGTCGTCCTGCTCATGGTTAACAACCCACGTGACGCGGATCGCCGATTTCCGAAAATTCCACGGTTGCTGTGTCCCGCGCTTGATCTCGCGCAATCTCTCGCGGCCGGCCAGGTGGCTCTCTTGCGCCACTCCCGCAGGAACCGGAGCAGGGCATGAGCGGCGCATCGATCTCAGCAGAGCCTGGAGCGCAAACACGCGCCCTTTGGCTCTCCACCATCGCCTTCACGGTGTGCTTCGCCGTCTGGACGATCTTCTCGATCATCGGCATTCAGATTAAGAAGGACCTCGGGCTGACCGACACGCAGTTCGGCCTGCTCGTCGGCACGCCGATCCTGACCGGCAGCTTGATCCGTCTCATCCTCGGCATCTGGGCCGACCAGTACGGCGGGCGCGTCGTCTACGCCGGCGTGATGGTGGCCGCGGCGATCGCCACCTTCCTGCTGACCTTCGCCTACGACTACCCGACCTTCCTGCTCGCCGCGCTCGGCGTCGGCATTGCCGGCGGCTCCTTCGCCGTTGGCATCGCCTATGTCTCGAAGTGGTATCCGAAGGAGAAGCAGGGCACCGCCCTTGGCATCTTCGGCGCAGGCAACGTCGGCGCGGCCGTGACGAAGTTCCTCGCTCCCGTCGTCATGGTCGCCTTCGGCTGGCAGATGGTAGCGCAGCTGTGGGCAGCTGGCCTCCTGGTCACGACGGCGGTGTTCTGGTTCGGCACGAAGGACGATCCCTCGCTGGCAGCCCGGAGGGCATCCGGCGCAAAGCCCGAGCCGATCTCGGCACTGCTCGAGCCGCTGAAGAACGTGCAGGTCTGGCGCTTCAGCCTCTACTACTTCTTCGTCTTCGGCGCGTTCGTGGCCCTGTCGCTCTGGCTGCCGCGCTACATCATCGACGCCTACGGCTTCGACATTGCCACCGCCGGCATGATCGGCGCGGCCTATTCCGTGCCTGCCTCGATCTTCCGCGCCTACGGCGGTGTGCTGTCGGACAAATACGGCGCCAGGCGCATCATGTACTGGACGCTCGGCGTCTCCGTCGTGGTGAGCTTCATCCTCTCCTATCCGCCGACGACCTACGTCATGGACGGCATCAAGGGACCGATCGAGTTTCGCCTGGCCACCGGCGTCGGCGCCTTCATCGTGCTCGTCTTCGTGCTGGGCTTCTTCATGAGCCTCGGCAAGGCCGCGGTCTACAAGCACATCCCGGTCTACTACCCGAACCGGGTCGGCCCTGTGGGCGGCATCGTCGGCCTGATCGGCGGCCTGGGCGGCTTCATCCTGCCGATCCTCTTCGGCGTGCTCAACGACCTGACCGGCATCCGACAGTCCTGCTTCATGCTGCTGTTCGCGGTCAGCGCCGTCGCGCTGGTGTGGATGCACGTCGCGGTCCTGCGTATGGAGCGGGAGGCTGCCGCACCGGCCCTCGCTGCGTTGCCCGAACTGCCCGAGATGCAGTCCATCCACGGCCCGGCGCAGGTTGGTGCGCTGCGGGGCCGGGCGATCGAGGAGTGGAGGCCGGAGGATCCGGTCTTCTGGGAGGCGAAGGGCCGCGCCATCGCCAGGCGCAACCTCTGGGTCTCGATACCCTGCCTGCTGCTGGCGTTCGCGGTCTGGATGGTCTGGTCTGTGGTCGTCGCCAAGCTGCCGCAGGTGGGCTTCGCCTTCACGACGGACCAGCTGTTCTGGCTGGCGGCGCTGCCCGGCCTGTCGGGCGCGACGCTGCGCATATTCTACTCCTTCATGCCGCCGGTCTTCGGCGGAAGGCTTTGGACGACGCTGGCGACCTGGTCGCTGATCGTCCCGGCGCTCGGCATCGGCTTCGCGGTGCAGAACCCGGCGACGCCCTACTGGATCTTCATGGCGCTGGCACTGCTCTGCGGCTTCGGCGGCGGCAACTTCGCCTCCTCCATGGCCAACATCTCCTTTTTCTTCCCGAAGCGGGAGAAGGGGAACGCGCTCGCGCTCAATGCCGGGCTCGGCAACCTCGGCGTCAGCGTGGTCCAGTTCGTGGTGCCGCTGGTGATCACCGCCGGCGTGTTCGGCGCCCTCGGCGGCGATCCGCAGACCGCGCGCATCGGCCAGGCGGAAGTCAGCCTCTGGCTGCAGAACGCGGGCTTCGTCTGGGTGCCGTTCATCGCCGCGGCGGCCTTCGCGGCGTGGTTCCGCATGGACGATCTCGCCGCCATGAAGGCGTCCTTCTCGGACCAGGCCGTCATCTTCCAGCGGAAGCACAACTGGATCATGTGCCTGCTCTACACCGGCACCTTCGGGTCCTTCATCGGCTACTCCGCCGGTTTCCCGCTGCTCGCCCGCACGCAGTTCCCCGGCGTGGATGCGCTGCAGCTCGCCTTCCTTGGGCCGCTGGTCGGCGCACTCTCCCGCTCGGTGACGGGTTGGGTCTCCGACCGCTGGGGCGGTGGGCGCGTGACCTTCTGGGTCTTTGCGGCCATGGCGCTCGGTGTTTACGGCGTGATCCACTTCATCGGCATCAAGGACGAGCCCGGCGCCTTCTGGGGCTTCTTTGGGGCCTTCATGTTCCTCTTCCTCGCCAGCGGCGTGGGCAACGCCTCCACCTTCCAGATGATCCCCGCGATCATGGGCAAGGACATGGCGCGGCTGATGCCTGACCGCGACGCTACGCAGCGCCGGGTCCAGGCCGAGAAGGAGAGCGCCGCGATCATCGGCTTCACCTCCGCGATCGCCGCCTATGGCGCCTTCTTCATCCCCAAGAGCTACGGCACCTCGATCGCCATGACCGGCGGGCCGGTCGCGGCGCTCTGGTGCTTCTTCATCTTCTACCTGCTGTGCATCAGCGTGACCTGGTGGGTCTACACCCGACGCGGCGGGCTGCTGCACGACGTCGAACGCAAGCCGCCCACCGCCACGGCCATGGCTGCCGAATGACCGGGAAGGACTAGCACCGATGAGCCACTTCCTCGACCGCCTGACCTACTTCAAGAAGTACGCCGGCACCTTCGCCAACGGCCACGGGGAGACCACGACCGAGAGCCGGGCCTGGGAGGACGCGTACCGGTCGCGCTGGGCGCACGACAAGATCGTGCGCTCCACCCACGGGGCGAACTGCACCGGATCCTGCTCCTGGAAGATCTACGTCAAGGGCGGGATCGTCACCTGGGAGACGCAGCAGACCGACTATCCGCGCACGCGCCCCGGCCTGCCCAACCACGAGCCGCGAGGCTGCTCCCGCGGCGCCTCCTACTCCTGGTACCTCTACAGCGCGAACCGAGTGAAGTACCCGATGATCCGCAAGCGCCTGCTCAGGCTGTGGCGCGAGGCGCGGGCGGCGCACGCCGATCCGGTCGCGGCGTGGAAGTCTATCCAGGACGATCCCGTGAAGCGGCGCGAATACCAGCAGGTCCGCGGCCAGGGAGGCTTCGTTCGCGCCGGCTGGGACGAGGCGGAGGAGATCATCGCCGCCGCCAACGTCCACACCGCGAAGCAGCACGGTCCCGACCGCATCATCGGCTTCTCGCCCATCCCGGCGATGAGCATGGTGAGCTACGCCGCGGGCAGCCGGTACCTCTCGCTGATCGGCGGCGTCTGCATGTCCTTCTACGACTGGTACTGCGACCTGCCCCCGTCGTCCCCGCAGACCTGGGGCGAGCAGACCGACGTGCCGGAGAGCGCTGACTGGTACAACGCGGGCTTCATCATGATGTGGGGCTCCAACGTGCCGCAGACGCGCACGCCGGACGCCCACTTCATGACCGAGGCGCGCTACCGCGGCACCAAGGTGGTGACGGTGACGCCCGACTATTCCGAGGCGTCGAAATTTGCCGACCTCTGGCTGCACCCGAAGCAGGGCACGGACGCCGCGCTGGCGCTGGCCATGGGTCACGTGATCCTCAGCGAATGGCACGCGAAGGGCCGCGGCGACTACTTCCTGGACTACTGCCGCCGCTATTCCGACATGCCGATGCTGGTGCTGTTGACGGAGCGCGACGGGCGCCTGGTGCCGGACCGCCAGATGCGCGCGAGCGACCTGCCGGACAACGTCGGCGAGCAGAACAACCCGGACTGGAAGACGGTCGCGATCGACGACGCGACGGGCGCACCCTACATCCCCACCGGTTCTGTCGGCTTCCGCTGGGGCGAGCAGGGCAAGTGGAACCTGGAGGGCCGCGACGCCCGCACGCTGGAAAGCGTGACGCCCCGGCTCAGCCTGGCCGGCGGCGAGACGGCGGAGGTCGCCTTCCCCTACTTCGGCGACGGCGCCCCGGCGTTCTTCAACCCGACGAAGCTTGGCGACACGGTGACCCACGAGGTGCCCGTCGGCAGCGTGACGCTGGCCGATGGCCGCACGGCCCGTGTCGCCACCGTCTACGACCTGTTCCTGGCGAACTACGGCGTCACGCGCGACGGCCGCGCCGACTACGACGCGATGGCGCCCTACACTCCGGCCTGGGCGGAGGCCGTCTGCGGCGTTCCGCGCGCGCAGATCGTCGCCGTCGCGCGCGAGTTCGCCGACAACGCCGAGAAGACGCGCGGCAAGTCCATGGTGATCCTCGGGGCGGCACTGAACCACTGGTACCATTCCGACATGAACTATCGTGGCATCATCAACCTGCTGGTGATGTGCGGCTGCGTCGGCCAGCCGGGCGGCGGCTGGGCGCACTACGTCGGCCAGGAAAAGCTGCGGCCGCAATCGGGCTGGATTCCCGTAGCCTTCGCGACGGACTGGGCGCGGCCGCCGCGGCAGCAGAACAGCACCTCCTTCTGGTACGCGCACACCGACCAGTGGCGCTACGAGACGCTGCAGGTGAAGGACCTGCTCTCGCCGACGGCGCCGAAGCTGCTGACCGGCGCGCTGATCGACTTCAACATCCGCGCCGAGCGCATGGGCTGGCTGCCCTCCGCGCCGCAGCTGGCCCGCAACCCGCTGACGATCGCGGTGGAGGCCGAGGCCGCCGGGATGCAGGTGCCGGCCTATGTCGCGCAGTCGCTGAAGTCGGGCGCGCTGGAGATGGCCTGCGAGGACCCCGATCACCCGATGAACTGGCCGCGCAATCTCTTCGTCTGGCGGTCCAACCTGCTGGGGTCGTCCGGCAAGGGGCACGAGTATTTCCTGAAGCACCTGCTCGGCACGCAGCACGGCGTGCAGGGCAAGGATCTGGGCGAGCAGGGGACGACGAAGCCGGAGGAGGCCGCCTGGCATGACGAGGCGCCGCGGGGAAAGCTCGACCTGCTGGTGACGCTCGACTTCAGGATGAGCACCACCTGCATGTACTCCGACATCGTGCTGCCGACGGCCACCTGGTACGAGAAGTACGACCTCAACACCTCCGACATGCACCCCTTCATCCATCCGCTCTCCGCGGCGGTGGACCCGGCCTGGGAGAGCCGGACGGACTGGGCGATCTTCCGCGGCATTGCGAAGCGCTTCTCGGCGCTCTGCCACGGGCATCTCGGCAAGGAGCGCGACGTCGTGCTCACGCCCCTGATGCACGACAGCCCGGGCGAGCTCGGCCAGACGCACCAGGTCCGCGACTGGAAGAAGGGCGAGGTCGAGCCGATCCCCGGCAAGACCATGCCGGCGGTGACCGTGGTGGAGCGCGACTACCCCAACACCTTCGCACGCTTCACCGCGCTCGGCCCGCTGATGGAGAAGCTCGGCAACAACGGCAAGGGCATGGCGTGGAAGACCGACCGCGAGGTCGGCTTCCTGCGCCACCTGAACGGGGAGGTGGAGGTGCCCGGCGTCGAAGGCAAGCTGGCGAAGATGCACACCGACATCGACGCCTGCGAGACGCTGATGCACCTCGCCCCCGAGACCAACGGCCATGTCGCGGTGAAAGCATGGGAGGCGCTGGGCAAGTTCACCGGCCGCGACCACAGGCACCTCGCCTTGCCAAAGGAACACGAGGCGATCCGCTTCCGCGACGTGCAGGCGCAGCCGCGCAAGATCATCTCCTCGCCGATCTGGTCCGGGCTGGAGAGCGAGGAGGTCTGCTACAACGCCGGCTATACGAACGTGCACGAGCTGATCCCCTGGCGCACGCTGACCGGGCGGCAGCAGCTCTACCAGGACCATCCCTGGATGCTCGCCTTCGGCGAGGCGCTGTGTCTCTACCGCCCGCCGGTGGACCTGCGCGCGCACCAGGCACTGCACAACGCGCGGCCCAACGGCCACACCGAGGTGGCGCTGAACTTCATCACGCCGCACCAGAAGTGGGGCATCCACAGCGTCTACACCGACAACCTGCTGATGCTGACGCTCTCGCGCGGCGGCCCGATCGTCTGGATCAGCGAGACCGACGCGACGACCATGGGCATCGAGGACAACGACTGGATCGAAGCGTTCAACGCCAATGGCGCGCTCTGCGCCCGCGCCGTCGTCTCCCAGCGCGTGCCGAAGGGCATGATCATGATGTACCACGCGCAGGAGAAGATCGTGAACGTGCCGGGCAGCGAGATCACGCATGCCCGCGGCGGCATCCACAACTCCGTCACGCGAACGACCGTGAAGCCGACGCACATGATCGGCGGCTACGCGCAGCTCGCCTACGGCTTCAACTACTACGGCACGATCGGCACGAACCGCGACGAGTTCGTGGTGGTGCGCAAGATGGCCAATGTCGAGTGGCTGGACGGCCCGAGGATCACGCCGCAGGCGGCGGACCTGCGGGCGGCCGAATGACGCGCGGAACGGGAAAGGAGATCAGGCCATGAAGATCCGCGCGCAGATCGCGATGGTGCTCAACCTCGACAAGTGCATCGGCTGCCACACCTGCTCGGTCACCTGCAAGCAGGTCTGGACCAGCCGCGAGGGCGTGGAATACGCCTGGTTCAACAATGTCGAGACCAAGCCCGGCATCGGGTATCCCAAGGACTGGGAGAACCAGGACAAGTGGAAGGGGGGCTGGACGCGCAAGCGCAACGGTGCGCTGCAGCCGAGGATTGGCGCGAAGTGGCGCATCCTGGCGAACATCTTCGCCAACCCGAACCTGCCGGAGATCGACGACTACTACGAGCCCTTCACCTTCGACTACACCCATCTCCAGACCGCGCCGGAGAGCGAGACCATGCCCGTCGCGCGCCCGGTGTCGCTGCTCACCGGCGAGCGGATGGAGATCAAGTGGGGCCCGAACTGGGAGGAGATCCTGGGCACCGAATTCCGCAAGCGCTCGGCAGACCGGAACTTTGAAGGCATCCAGAAGAAGATCTACGGCGAGTTCGAGAAGACCTTCATGTTCTACCTGCCGCGGTTGTGCGAGCACTGCCTCAACCCGGCCTGCGTCGCTTCCTGCCCCTCGGGCTCCATCTACAAGCGCGAGGAGGACGGCATCGTCCTGATCGACCAGGAGAAGTGCCGCGGCTGGCGGATGTGCGTCTCGGCCTGTCCGTACAAGAAGATCTACTACAACTGGCAGTCCGGGAAGGCCGAGAAGTGCATCTTCTGCTACCCGCGGATCGAGGCCGGTGAGCCGACGGTCTGCTCGGAGACCTGCGTCGGCCGCATCCGCTACCTCGGCGTGATGCTCTACGACGCCGACCGCATCGCGCAGGCGGCGGCCACCGAGAACGAGCAGCACCTCTATCAGGAACAGCTCGACATCTTCCTCGACCCCGAGGATCCGCAGGTGATCGCGCAGGCGCGCGCCGACGGCGTGCCGGAGGCCTGGCTCGAGGCGGCGCGCCGCAGCCCGGTCTACCGCATGGCGATCGACTGGAAGATCGCCTTCCCGCTGCATCCCGAATACCGCACGCTGCCGATGGTCTGGTACGTGCCGCCGCTCTCCCCCGTGCAGTCGGCCGCCGAGGCCGGGCATGTCGGCTGGAAGGACGGCCTGCCCGACGTCGAGGCGCTGCGCATCCCGGTGAAGTACCTCGCCAACCTGCTGACCGCGGGCGCCGAGGCGCCGGTGGTCAGCGCGCTGCAGCGCATGATGGCGATGCGCATGCACATGCGGGCGCGCACCGTGGAGAGCCGCGACGACACGGCGATCCTGGCGCACGTCGGCATGACGGCCTCGCAGGTGGAGGCGATGTACCAGACTCTGGCCATCGCCAACTACGAGGACCGCTACGTGATCCCGACCACGCACCGGGAATATGCGGAGAACGCCTTCGACCTGAAGTCTTCCTGCGGCTTCAGCTTCGGACAGGGCTGCTACGACGGCCGCACCGTCGGCAACCTGTTCAGCGCGACCGGCCCCTCCGCCGGGCGCATGGCGCCGCCCGCGCTCCGCGAGGCCAACGAGGCCGCTGCCGCGGCACAGGAGACCGGCCGATGAACCGCCGCCTCGCCGTCCTCTCTGTCCTGCTGCGCTATCCCGACACGGCGCTGCGGGCCGACCTGCCGGAGATCGGCCGCGCGGTCCCGGCTGCCGGCTTCCGCGCCGACCTGGCGCCGCGCATCGCACGGCTCGTGCGCCGGCTCGGCCTCGGCGAAGGCCTGGACCGCGAGGAGGCCTATGTGCGCCTCTTCGACCGCGGCCGCGGGACCAGCCTGCACCTGTTCGAGCACGTCCACGGCGACACCCGCAACCGCGGCCCGGCGATGATCGAGCTGGCACAAGTCTACGAGCAGGCCGGCTTCGCCATGGACGCGCGCGAGCTGCCCGACTTCCTGCCGCTCTTCCTCGAGTTCTGCGCGCATGCGCCGGCGGAGGTGACGACGAACCTCCTCGGGCAGTGCGCGCCGATCCTCGATGGGCTGCATGCGAAGCTGCTCGGCCGCGGCAGCGCCGATGCGCGCGCCTACGCCGCTGTGCTCGCCGCCGTCCTCGCCGAGGCCGGGTTCCGCCCGGCGCAGCAGCCGACGGCCGAGCAGGAGCGGAGCGACGCCGAGGAGTTCGCCGAGCTCGATGCGGCGTGGGAGGCCGAGCCGGTCGTCTTCGGTCCCGAATCCGACCCCGACAAGCAGGGCGCACGCGCCAAGGTGGGCGCCATGATCGACCGCCTGCGCGCTCTGCGCGCCGGCCATGCCATCCGCTGAAGGAGCGACGCCATGTCCGTCGTCTGGAACGGCTTCACCGATTACCTCCACGACTTCCTGTTCGGGATCTACCCCTACATCTGCATGGGCGTGTTCGTGATCGGCTCGCTCATCCGCTTCGACCGCGACCAGTACACCTGGCGCTCGGGTTCGTCCCAGATGCTGCGTGCGAAGCAGCTCCGCTGGGGCTCGAACCTCTTCCACTACAGCATCCTGTTCCTGTTCTTCGGCCACTTCTTCGGGCTGCTGACGCCGCACTGGGCGTATGAATGGGCGATCGCACCAGCCGACAAGCAGCTCGTGGCGGTCACCGCCGGCGGCATCGCGGGCGCCGTCTGCTTCGTCGGCCTATCGCTGCTGCTGCACCGGCGGCTCTACGATGCACGCATCCGCCGCACCTCGACCTATGCGGATACGTTCATCCTGCTGCTGCTCTGGGTGCAGCTGACCCTCGGCCTCGTCACGCTGCCCTTCTCGCTCGGGCACAGCGACGGCCTGGCGATGCTCAAGCTCTCGGGCTGGGCGCAGGCGATCGTCACCTTCCAGGGCGGGGCGGCGGACCTGATCCGAGGACTCGATCTCCCCTACCTCGTGCATCTGGTGCTCGGGATGACGCTGTTCCTCGTCACGCCCTTCACGCGGCTCGTGCACATCTTCTCTGCGCCGGTCTGGTACCTGTTCCGCTCCTGGCAGGTCGTGCGCGTGCGCGGTGGCTCGACCGCACGGCCCGGCCCGGTGCAGCGCCCGGGTCTCGCGCCCGTCCCCGCGCCGGTCCTGGCGGACCAGCGCCCCCGCGTGCCGGCGGAATGATCGCCATGGCCGTCCACATCCACCCGCGTCCCGCCGCCCCGACACCCGCACCGAAGGCCCATGGGCCCGCGCTGCCCGAGCACGACATCACCGTGAACGGCAGCGTCATCACCGCACGCGACGTCGCCGCCGAGATGCAGCACCACCCCGCCGACAGCGCCGACGCAGCATGGGACGCTGCCGCACGTGCCCTCGTCGTGCGCCGCCTGCTGCTCGACGCAGCGGCCGAAGCCGGCACCGCCGCGGCCAACGAGGCGGAGGAGGACGCCGCGATCTCAGCGCTTCTCGCCGCCGAGATCCGCATCCCGACGCCAGACGAGGCAGCCTGCCGCCGCTGGCTCGCCGCCCATCCGGAGCGCTTCGGCCGGCCGGAGGCGTGGGAGGCCAGCCACATCCTGATCGCCGCCGATCCGGAGGTGCCGGAGGAGCGCGTCGGCGCCGAGGCGCGGGCGCGCGACCTGCTCACGCAGATCACGGCGGCACCCTGGCGCCTGGCGGAGTTGGCGCGGCGTCACTCGGACTGCCCCTCGCGGGAGGAAGGCGGTGACCTCGGGCGCATCGCCCGCGGCTCGACCGTGCCGGAGTTCGAGGCGGCGCTCGCCGGTGCCGCGGCCGGCGGGATCCTCCCCGAACCTGTGCCGACCCGCTACGGGCTGCACGTCGTGCAGGTGCATCGCCACATTCCGGCTCAGGCGGTTGCCTTCGAGGACGTGGCGAAGGAGGTCGCCCGCGACCTCGTCCGCGCCTCCTGGGAGGCGGCGGCGCGGCAGTTCCTCGCCGTGCTGGCCTCCCGCGCGAAGATCGAGGGCTACGCCTTCGACGGCGTCGCCTCTGGCCCCCTCGTTCAATAACGGGAGGTCGCGATGGACGCGGTGGAGGCGGAGGTCGGCGGCCTCGGGTCCGACCTCCTCGCGGATCCCTGCGCCTTCCTGGCGGCGGAGCATGGCCGCCAGCGCGCGCTGCTCGGCCATCTCGAACGCCTGGCGCGGCGCGCGCACGGGGCCGCCCAGCCGGCGATCGCCAAGGCGCTCGTCTCCTGGCTCGCCTGCGAGCTTCCGCTGCACCTGACCGACGAGGGCGACAGCCTCATGCCCCGCCTCGCCGCCGCCGCGCCCGCGCTTGTCGTGCGGCTCGAGGCCGAGGACCTGGCGCTGCGCGATCTCCGCCAGAAGGTTCGGGAGGCCCTGGCAGCGATCGCCGCCGGCCACGCAGCGCCGGACGGCTTCTCGGCGACGGCGCTGGCCTTCGCGCAGTTCTACCGGCAGCGCCTCGCCACCGAGGAGGCGGAGGTCCTGCCGACCGCGCGCCGCGTGCTGGACGCGGCCGCCTTCGACGCCATCGCCGCCGAGATGCGGCAACGCCGGAACTGAGGGGGGCGCCATGCCCGACGGATCGCGTGTGTGCGGCTGCGACGAACAGGCCGGGCTGATCGCGCCCGACGTCGCGCTGCGGATTCTGCTTGATGACGCCGTCCCGGTCGCGCGCAAAGCCGCGGTTCCGGTGACCGCCGCGCTCGGCCGGGTGCTGGCGCGCGCGGTCGTGGCGGAATGCGACCTGCCGCCCTTCGACCAGGCGGCCATGGACGGCTTCGGCTTCACGGCCGAAGACTGCGCAGCCGAGACGCCGCCCCGTCTCGGCCGCCGGATCGCGGCCGGCGACGCGCCCGGCGCGGAGGTCCCGCCGGGCGACGCGGTGCGTATCCTGACCGGCGCGGCGGTCCCGGCCGGGGTGGCTGCCTTACTGATGGAAGAGCACGCCGCGGTACGCGCCGGCCAAGTGCTGGCCCGCCGACGGCCTCGGCCGGGCCAGAACATCCGCCGACGCGGCGAGGACGTCGCCGCGGGTTCCGAGGTTCTGGCGCCCGGCACGCCCCTCGGCGCGCGGCATGTGGCGCTGCTGGCAGCGCTCGGCGTCACTCAGCTGCATGTGCGGGACCGCGTGCGCGTGGCGCTGCTGTCCAACGGCAACGAGCTCGACGGGCGGCAGGGGCTGCGGGACAGCAACCGGCCGATGCTCGCGGCAGTGCTCGCCGGCCAGCCAGCGGAAGTCGAGGATTTCGGGCTGCTGCCCGACGACCCGGTCCGGCTCGCCGCCGCGCTGCGGGAGGCGGCGGCGCGGGCCGACCTGATCCTTTCGAGCGGTGGCGTTTCCGGCAGCGATGCGGACCACCTGCCGGTGGCGCTCGCGGCCTCCGGCGGCCAGGTGGAGGTGCTCAGGCTGGCGCAGAAGCCCGGCAAACCGCTGGCGCACGGCCGGCTCGGCGGGGCGCGCTGCCTGTTCCTGCCGGGCAATCCGGTGGCCGCGCTCGTCGGGATGCTGACGCTCGGCCTGCCGCTGCTGCACCGCCTCGCGGGGCTGCCGGCGGGAGCGCTGCGCATCACGCCCTGCGTCCTGGGCAAAGGGTTCGCGCGCCAGCCTGGATGCGTTGAGTACGTCCCCGTGCGGGCCTTCGGCGAGACTATGGACGGCCTGCTGCTGGTGGAGCGGACGGCCCCGGCCGGATCGGCGCGGCTCCTGCCGCTCGCCACCGCCGACGGGCTGCTGCGCATCCCCGCTTCGCTCGAGGCCGTCCCGGCGGGCGCCCGCTTCGGCATGCTGCCGCTGCGGGGGCTCGCCTGAGATGCCCACCGCCCGCCCGCCCCGGCCGAACAGCGCAGCGCTGCGTCGCCTCGTGGACGGCTTCGAACGCTTCCGCGACCAGCACTTCGAAAACGACCACGAGCTCTATCACGCGCTACTCGATGGGCAGCAGCCGGAGGTGATGGTGATCGCCTGTTCGGACAGCCGCACCGATCCTGCCATCATCTGCGGCGCAGAACCCGGCGACCTCTTCGTCGTCCGCAACGTCGCGGCGCTGGTGCCGACCTACGAGCCGGACCACCGACCGCGCGGCACCTCCGCGGCGATCGAATTCGGCGTCGTCGCGCTCGGCGTGCGGAACGTGATCGTGCTCGGGCACAGCTTCTGCGCCGGCGTGCGCTGCCTGTTGGAGCACGACCACGGCAGCCGACGCTTCGACTTCGTCTCCGACTGGGTCGACATCGCTTCCGAGGTGCGGGACGAGATGGACGGACTGGTCACCGAGGCCGAGCGGCCGGTGATCGCGCGCCGCGCCGAGCAGGCAGCGGTGCTGGCGAGCCTGCGGCACCTCCACACCTACCCATTCGTCGCGGAGCGGGTCGCCGATGGCCGCCTCTCCCTGCACGGCTGGTATTTCCACTTCGGCTGGGGCCTGCTGCAGGCCGCCGAGGGCCCGGAAGGACCGTTCCGTCAGGTGGACCGCGGCGTGCCGCCGGCGCCGGCCATCGGCCGCGCCGTGCAGGAGCCGCCGGCATGACTGCCCCGGCCACCGCGGAGCGCCCACGCATGGCCACGCCTGCTGCCCGCCCGATGCCCTTCGCCGTGCCGCTGTTCCGCGACGGCTTCCGCCCCTTCTTCCTGCTTTGCGGCCTCTGGGCCGTCGCGGCGATGCTGGTCTGGACCGCGGCGCTGCGCGGGGTGCCGCTGCCCGAAGGCTTGCTCCCGAGCCAGCGCTGGCACGCGCACGAGATGATCGCGGGCTTCGTCGGCGCGGCGATGTGCGGGTTCCTGCTGACCGCCGTGCCGAACTGGACCGAACGTCCGGGCTATGCCGGCTGGCCGGTGACCGGTCTCGCGGCGCTCTTCCTCGCCGCACGGCTGGCGCTGCTACCCGGCGTGTATCTGCCGCCCTCGGTCGCGGCGGGCGTGGCGCTGCTGCCGATCCCGGCGCTGCTCCTCACGGTCCTGCCGGCTGTCCTTGCGGCCCGGACGCCGCGGCTGTTCGGCCCGCCGGCCCTCATCCTGTTGTTCTGGGCGGGCGACCTGCTGATGCTGGGCGAGGCCGCCGGCTGGTTCGCCGGCACCTGGGCGGCCGGGCAGATGCTCGCGCTGAACGTCGCGCTGGCGCTGGTCGGGCTGATCGGCGGGCGGATCGTGCCGGCCTTCACGGTGAACGCGCTGCGAAAGGCAGGGCGCCCGGTGGAACTCCGGCCGCTGCCGGGCGTGGATCGCGCGGGAATCCTGGCGCTGATCGCGGTGGTGCTGGTCGATCTCGCTGCGCCCGGCGGCCTGTTCGCCGGCGGCGTGGCGGCGGCGGCCGGCCTGCTGGCCGCGCTCCGGCTGTCGAGCTGGCACGGCTTGCGGACGGGGCAGGTACCGCTGCTCTGGGTGCTGCATGTCGCCTACGCGCTGATCCCCGCCGCGCTGCTGCTGAAGGCCGTCTTTCTGCTGGCCGCAGCGCCCTGGGCTGCGGCCTGGCTCCACCTGCAGGCGGCTGGCGCCATAGCGCTGATGATCCTGGCGGTGATGACGCGGGCGACGCTCGGGCATACCGGCCGCGACCTGACGGCCCCGCCGCCCGTGGCAGCAGCCTACGGCCTGCTGATTGGTGCCGTCCTGCTGCGTGTCTTCGGCGGCCTGGCGCTGCCGGCGGCAACAGCTCTCGCTGCAGCCGCGCTGCTCTGGATCGGGGCCTTCTCGGTCTTCCTGGCCGCCTTCGGGCCGATGCTCCTGGCGGCGCGGCCGGACGGCAAACCCGGCTGAGCGTGATCCGTTCCGGGGTATTGAAAAACCATATCGAGGCGGAGAGATCGCATGGGTGACGAGCGGGTGCTGCCGGCGGCGGCCGGCGAGGTGGCGAAGGCCTATCCGGAGATCTGGAGCGCTTATACCAACTCCCATTGATCAGAACCCATGTGCCCAATCGCGCAATCCGATGGACATGATGCGCCAGGGCTGATCTGTACGGCGAGGAGGTGCGGCGCACCAACCGCATGGGCGTCGGCCCCACCGGCCTGCATGAATGGGCCTGGATGCGCTGGGGCCTCGGCTTCGACGACCTGGTTGACGAGCAGCGCGCCGTCCCCTTCTGGGCGATGCTGGAGCGGATTCGGAGGCGGCGAAGGCGGAGGGCCTGGCATATGCCGCGGAGCTAGGTCGTGGACTCGTAACTGCGGGCCCAAAGGCGTGTGGCGGCGAGGTGCAGGGCGGCGAGGGAGTTGCGGGCGAGCTTGTCGAAGTGATCGACAGTTCGATCATGCGCGCCCACCAGCATGCGGCCGGCGGTGTCGAAGCGGGTGGGGACGCGGCGGAAGTGCTTCAGCTTGTTGAAGAAGCGCTCGACGAGGTTGCGCTCGCGGTAGAGTTCGCGCGGGACGGAGCGCTGCACCTTGCGGTCGCGCTGGGTGGGGATGTGCGCCCTCCCGCCGCGGGCAGCGACGAGGTTGAGGATGGCGATGGCGTCGTAGCCGCGGTCCGCGACCAGGTCGCGCCCTGGCGCGATGCGCTCGACCAAGTCCGGCACGGCGGCCTTGTCGGAGGCTTGGCCGGGGGCGATTGAGAGCGCGACCGGCAGCCCCGCCGCATCGACGACAGCGTTGATCTTCGTGCTCAGTCCCCCACGAGACCGACCGATGGCGTGATCCGGGCCCCCTTTTTTCCGCCGGCCGCATGCTGGTGGGCGCGCACGATCGAACTGTCGATCAGCTGAAGCGATTGCGGCGAGCGCGCCGCCAGCGCCTCGAAGATGCGTAGCCACACGCCTGCCTTGGCCCAGCGATTGTAGCGGTTGTAGGCCGTCGTATAGGGGCCGTAGCGCTCCGGCAGGTCGCGCCAGGGCGAGCCGGTGCGCACCACGTAGAAGATCGCGTTCAGCACCCGCCGGTCATCCACCCGCGCCACCCCGCGCGGCTTGTTCGGCAGCAAGGGCGAGATGATCGCCCACTCCCCTTCCGTCAGGTCGAACCGAGCCATCTCAAGCCTCCCCGCAATCAGGAGCCTTGAATCAACCCAGCCCAGCCACCGCAAGCTTTATGAGTGCAGAACCTAGGCCTCGAAGAGCCGGTTACCGTCACCACGGTCAAGCCCGCCGGCACCACCAGCAAGCTCTTTGGCCTGACCGAGGGGGCATCTTCCGGCGCGGCGCCAGTATCTGCGCTGGGTGCAGTTCAAAGGCACGCGCGACGCGTCCGGGCGCTGGGCGGACGACAGCCACAGGCTGCTACCCGACTACGAAGCGCGCGGCTATCCGGTGCGCGCGCTGCGCTCCTACCCCGGTATGTCCATCGTCGGCTTCCCCACCCTGATGCCGCCTCGGCATTGGGGGCGCGGCTGGTGACCGCGCCGGAGGCGCCGCCGGAGGCGCCGCCGGATGAGCAGTATCGCTGGCTCTCGCTGCTCGTCGGGGTCTGTCCGATCTGAAGCGGGTAGCTCAGCTAGCAGTCTCTGCTTTCGGTCGTGCCCACATGAGCCTCCTTCACGAACACCGCGCGTCGCGGGATGGGGCGCGGAAAGCGCCTCCAGGACGTCGCGCAGGTGGGGCGTCCGCGGCGTGCGTCACGGCCCCGGCTCCGAGGAACGGCGGCGGCTCAGCACCCAATGCCGCTCGGCCCAGGCCGAAACGGTGAACTGCGGCGGCGGGCGAGGAATGGCCCCAGCGCCGCGGTGCACATGCTGAGGGGCGCGGGCCGCGGTCTCCGTCGATGGCGCCTGCGCGTGACGGACGCTTCGCGCTGTGGTTCCGCGCAGCCAACTTGCGAAGGCGCCGGGGATCGCGATGATCCCCGGCGCGTGTGATGATCCTGGGCGCTGTGGCCGACGCGCGTCAGCCCGGCAGGTGGTAGATCGTGAAGGAGCCCTTCGTGCCCTCCTTGTTCGGCCCAACCTGGCGCACCCGCTCCAGCACCTGCACCTCAATCCCCTGACGCTTCTTCAAGCCGGCGAAGAACCCGCGCACCGTGTGCTGCTGCCAGCTGGTGGCCTCGCAGATCTGGGCGATGGTGGCGCCCTCCTCGCGGCGGAGCATTGCCAGCACCGTCTCCTGCTTCGTGCCCTCGCGCGGCTTCCGCGGGGTGCCGGACTCGCGGGCCTGGCGCGGCGGCTTGCCGGCGAGGGTGGCGCGGATGGCCTGCATCGGCCCGTCGAGGGCGGCGATGATGTCCGTCTTGCGGTTCGCCTCGTTGTGCCAGGCGGCCAGCACCGCCTCGGCAGCGTCGCGCAGGCTGGCGCGCGGGGCGGGCGTAGGCGCGTCCTGGGGCGCCTCGGCCTCCTCCGCAAAGGCTTCCCCCTCCGCCGCGTCCTCCCCGTCCGTGGGCGCCATGTCGGCGCCCGTCGCGGCGGCCTCGGCGCCGGCGCGGCGCTCGGCGTTGCGGCGCGCGATGGCCTCGGCGCTCTGCTCGTCGTCCACCGGCGCGTCGCTCGCGTTCGAGTCGATGCCGATGGCGCGTAGCCCCTCGTCGGTGATCTTCAGCAGCATCTCGTCGCCATTCACCGTCCACTTCGCGATGGCGTCATAGGCAGGGCGGTGCACCGCGATCACCAGGTCGTTCTTCAACAGCGCCTTCGCGACCGACTGCCGCGCGCCGGCGGGCAGGCGCGCGGGCGGGTAGGCCAGATGGTCAGGATGCTGCGCTGCGGCGGTCAGGATCGCCATCTGCGTGTCAGTGAGTTTCATCGTCGGGGTCTCCCGTTCGGCACCCGAGGGGCCGGGTGCTACCACCCCGAGCCCCGCCGGAGCTGCCGGTCGGGCCGGTGCGGGAGCGTCCCGCGTCAGGCGGCGTATTCACCCCGGCGCAAGTGCTGATCTGCGATGTCCTTCAGCTTCGCCGTGGCGTCCGCGAGCCAGGCCGTCTCGCGCCAGAGCACCGCTTCCGGGTCCGCCCCGAAGTGGTCCTCGCTGGCCCCCTGCAACTCGGCGAGCAGGGCGTCGCACTCCGCCTTCTTCGCCAGGAAGGCTTTGAGGCTCCGCTGCTGGTTCGCTTCGCTCTTGCTCATCGCCTTCTCCGTCATGCGCATCGCGTGACGGACCATTCGCGCTGCGGCGTGGGCTGAGCCAAGCGATAGATCGCCGCCGCACCCTATTCGGTGGGCGATGTCCCGATGCCCGACCGGGACTCTAGCCGCGCCGCGACTTCCGTCAGCAGCGAGCCGATGTGCTCCTGCAGCATGGTCTGCACGAGGTGGGGATCCGTGCCGACCTGGGCGGCAATCTGCCCCGACACTCGCGCGGGCCAGTTCAGCAGCGCATCGCGCATGGCGCCCGCAATCTCGTCGATGCGGGCGTCCGCTGTCGCGATGTCGACCAGCCGCCCCTTGCTGCGATCGAGCGCGAGGCGCTGCGCTTCCACGCGCAGGGCCAGCCCGGCGATGGTCAGCCGCCCGAGTGCGGTCGTCTCCATCGGGGGCGCCAGCGGCGAGCGGCCTGGTCGTGCCGTCTCGGCTATGTCGCGCCGGACCCGGTCGATGTCCCAGCTGCCGTCCGGCTCGCGACTGATGCGCCCGACCCGCTCGGCCTTCTGGATGGCGGTGTGCGAGACGTCGAGCCGGCGCGCGACGTCACGCGCCGAGGTGGTGCGCTCCGGCATGATCGTCTCCATCACGACGGCAACTGGCAACCGGGCCGGCGGCGATGCCAGCCCGCTGGCAACTGCCTCGCTTTGGCGTCCACCGCTTCCAATCAGGAATGCACCTGGATGAATCACTTGCGGCTCGATCTGAGCCTTGGCAACACTGGCAACCTGCAGAAAAAGCCTGACGCTAGCGATGTCGCGCGCTTCCGCCCCCCGCATACGACAGGCCCAGGAAGGACCCATCGGCTCGCGAGGCACGCTGCGGATTGACCGGCTGCGTGGCTCGGGAGCCACCGCCGTGTCGAGCGACACGATCTCGACGTTCCTCAGACCTAGCACCAGCGACTCACGCGCCGCCACCGGGTGAATCGTAACAGCGTCGCCGTGGCGCTCCGTCAGCTAGTAATGCGACGCAGGCGGTTCGGCGACGAGCGGAAGTCGGACCCGAGCGGACACTGCGCGATGAAGCTATACCATCATCCGACCCTGGGTCTCCAGCGGAACGGGTCTTGTTAGCGGCGGAGCCACCAGCCGGTCTCGGACGAAATGGGGGTCACCGCATCCCAATCGGCGGAACAGTCGCGTCAGGAGCTTTCGACGATCAGCCGCTTTGCGGAGTGCCGGCAAACACCGCCAGCTGAGCGGCGAAAGCGCGCTTATAGGCTGGCCGCGATTCGCCACGGCCGACGTAGGCGGAGAGGTTCGGGTATTCCTCCAAGATGCCTGATCCGATCAACCTGCGCAGCACCGTGACCATCAGCAAGTCACCGGCGCTGAACGCACCATCGAGCCAGTCGGCCTCGCCAAGACGACTGGAAAGTTCGCGCAGTCGGTTGCGGACACGATCATCGAGGATGGGCAAGCGCTCCCCGTGCCAAACCTTGTCGCGCTCCATGAGGATGGCGCTTGCGCGATCAACGATTGGTGGTTCCACGGTGTTGAGCGCAGCGAACATCCATGCGATCGCGCGCGCCCGGGCATGAGCGGCGCTAGGCAGCAGGCCCGCGTGGTGCTCCGCGACATGGAACACGATCGCGCCCGACTCGAACAGGACAAGGTCGCCGTCCTCGTAGGTCGGGATCTGCCCGAACGGATGGAGCTTGCGATGCGCGGGTTCCTTCATCGCACCGAAGGACAGCAGACGAACGTCGTAAGGCTGGCCCACTTCTTCGAGCGCCCAGCGGACACGCATGTCGCGGGCCAGCCCTCTGCCGCGATCGGGGGAGTGTTCGAAGGCGGTTATGGTGACGGCCATAGCAAGGCTCCGGGTGATCTCGCGCTGCCGCGCAATAAGGGCTCGTGTTCTCGGGCGGTGACCGAACGCGGCACCTGGACTGGCTAGTGCTGCGCAGCGGGCACAGCCGCACGCGGCCGTGCCCGCGCGCAGTCAGCTCCTCGCAGCTTTGCGCTTCGCCTTCTTCAGACCAGCGAAGGCCGCCTCCTTCAGCGCCGGGCTCGCCTTGAAGCGCACCGCTGCGCCGGCCTTAACCGCGACCTTCTCGCCCGTCTTCGGGTTCAGCGCCGTCCGCTTCGCCGTCTCGCGCACAACGAACGCGCCGAAGTCAGGGATGGTGAAGCGACCATTCTCGACGATCTGCCCCTTGATTGTGGCGATGATGTCCGCGGCCAGGCGGCCTGCGGCTAGGGCCGGCATGTCAGCGGACTGGGCGATGACGTCGGTCAGAAACTTCTTCGACATAGACAAGCTCCTTGCGAGGCCTGCCCATTAGCCGAGATGAGGCGGCGTGTCAGGACCGGCATGCACAGCCGGTGAGGACTGTTCAGGCCAGGACAGCGGCGCGCGCACGCTCAGCGGCATCCCGCGTGGCGACCAGCGCAGCCAACGTGGCTTGCGCCTGGCGCACAGCAGCCGGCTCACTGCTATCGATGTCGGAGACCTGCTCCTCCGCATCGCCGACACCGACCGCGATCTGCTCACGCAGCTCGTCGAGCCACGCCTTCGCTTCTGACGGATCGGCGTCCGGCACGCGTAGCCATTCGGCGACGATCACCTCCACCTCACGCGCCATGCGGGGCGGCTGCACGCCTTTGGCGACAAGGGCCAAGAGCCGGGCGATCGCGGCATTGACTGGACGCACCCGTGCAGGCCTGCAAGAGGCCCGCCCGGAGCCTTCGCGCCGCCAGGCGAAGCGGACAGCAAAGCGGTGCGCGAGGCTATCTTGGCGCACTACGCCGCCTTGCCGTTCACGCCGGTTGCGGCAAGTCCATGCTGAGCCTGTCCGTGATGCGCCTCTAGGCTGGCGGTTGAACTCGACCGCCTTCCCTTTACCCTCCCAATGCGCGCGTCTTCATCCCGGGCGTTGTGAAGGAATAAGCTGGCGTAAGGCTCAATACCGAACACGCTGCCCGCGAGCGTTGTCCTGTCGAGCCAATGCTCGTCGCGCAGAGCCGGCAGGACACCATGAAGGTCTAGGGTCTGCGCGCGCCAAACGCCATCCAATCGCACTCTCAGCGACGTCGGCGTGAGATTCGCGAGCGCGACGCGTGTGCTGTTGTCATCGACCCAGGCAACCGCGCCAAGGCCGGGCGGTGCGCCGAGCACCATCATTGCGCGCTGTCCGCCGCCGCGCGCCAGCCATCTAAGCGCGTGGAAGACCGGCGGCACCGTGGCACCGGACGGAAGCGGGAGTTGCGAGGACACCGGCATCGCCAGCAGCGTCGACGCGCCATGCGTTGCGTGCAGCGCCACCATTTCCGTCCCTTCAGGAGCCAGCGCGGCTGCATAGCCGATTGTCCAGGCCGCGGCGAAGAGACCGTGCTGGCGAGGATCCTCGCCAGCCAGCGCGGCGCGGCGGAGATCGGGGTTGGGCACAAGGGCCGCGCCGTAGGGGTTGCTGCGCATCGCTAGCGAGGACGGGCCGATGCGGTGCCCGCGCCCCGGCCAGATCGCGCGCACCGACCGCGCCATGTGGGGCAGCGATTCCAGTGTCTCCATGACCGAGACATCGTCGGCCGCGTGCACGATGGGCGCGGTAGCGTGGCCGATGAAGTCGAAGGCCTGGCCGCCGGGCCGGAAGCGATTGAGCTCGGTGTAGTAGGTCACCATGCCCGCGCCGATGCGCGCGCCCGGGAAGGCAGCGCGCGCGGCCTCGGCGCAGGCGTCGGGCGGGGGCACGTCTGGCCAGCTATCGCTCGGCTGGTAGCTGCGCATCATTGCACGCGGACAGGCCAGCACCGCCGCGGGCGACAGCCCGGCTTCCGCGCAGAGGTGCGCGGCGGCCGCGAGTTCCACATTTGCCGGCGCCAAGGCCGGCAGCACGATCTCCAACTGGATCCGCGCGCCGCATCGCCGGGCAAGCGTCGCGGCGGCCGCCAGCTGTTCGCGCTGGCCCGCCGTATCGAGCTCGAGCGACACGACGAGCCAGCGCGGACCTAGCGCCGCAACCCGCGCGGCCGCGGCATCGTCGATCCCCGCCGCGCCCTGCGGCACGCCCATCCCGATCTCCGGCAGCCGCATCCGCCCAGCATCGACGAGCTCGATGTGCGGTGCAGCGTCGCCAGTGGCGATGGCCGGCATCGCCGGTCCGTCGTCCTTGATCGCTACCTCGACGCGCTGCCGGCGTGCGACGCCGGCTTCCAGCCGGTACGGCCAGGGATCCAGCAGCGAGCCGACATAGGTCTTGAAGGAGGCGTCGGACCAGTTGCGCTGATCCTCCATCTCGAACTTGCCGGCGGGATCGAGCGGGAGGTCCGCTTCCATGCGGCACGTCACCGCGATCCACGGCGCCGGCCGACAGGTCAGGGCGCGGATGTCGAGGACCGGCTGGGACGGGCTGATCTCCGTCGGGAAGCGCATGTGTGAGACGGCGCCGCCGGTGTGTTCGACCTCGAGGTCCAGGCCGGCGACGGCGGCGGAATGCAGCACCACAAAGCCGCAGCGGCAGGTGTCGATCGGCCCGTCGGCGACGCCGGTCGCGTCGAAGACCAGCGAGCCGTCTGCCCGGCCCTCGATGCGCGCTGTAACGATGAAAGTAGCATCACCTACGGCGGTGCAGCTTTCGAACGACACGCGGAAGGCGTCTGCGTCTTCCTCTACCGCGAGCCCGCCGACCTTCGAGGACGGCGTGCCCCAATCCGTGTCGCGCAGCAGATAGGCGATGCCGCGCAGCACCTCCACGCCGCGCCAGGTGACATGCCGCACCACCCCCGCTTCGAGAACGCAGCGCAACGCGCCGGCCTGAAGCACGTGGCGTGCCGGCGGGGGTTCCGTCGTGCCGAAAGTCAGTAGCGCGGCCTCGTCCTCCGTCACGACGTGACCTCCGCTGTCTCTGCCTCCCTGCGCAGCAGGCTGCCATAGAGCGCATTGGCGCGGGTCAGGTGGTCGCGCATTGCCGCCTCGGCCTGGGCGGGATCTCGCGCCTCGATCGCCGCCACGATGCGCTCATGCTCTGCAAGCGTCAGGCTTTCCGCGCCTGGCGCGCGCACCAGAGACCGGTGATGCGCGCCGAGCCAGCCGAACATCGCCTCCACCACCGCGGGGAAGATCGGGTTGCCCGTCATCGCCGCGATCTGGCGGTGGAAGGCCATGTCGGCATTCACGAAGTCGCGCGGCCGTGCCCGCGCGCGGCGCTGCTGCTCGATCAGGGCGCCAAGGGCGACGACGCCGTCATCGCTCGCGCGCTCGGCGGCCAGCCGGGCAAGGCCGGCTTCCAGGAACACGCGCGCCTCCTTCAGGTGCTCTACCGAGCCGGGCGCGATGCGCATGAGGTGCTGCGCACCCCCGGCGATCTGTGCGACCAGCCCGGCCGCGGACGGCACCGCGACGCGCGCACGTTCGCCATGGGTGATGTTGATGATGCCGGACCGCTCCAGCGATTGCAGTGCTTCCCGCACCGCTGGGCGGCCGACGCCATAGGCCTCCATGAGGTCGCGCTCCGACGGCAGCTGGCTGCCCGGCGGGAACTCGCCGGCGCCGATGCGGTCCATTAGGCGGTCGAGCACCGCCTCGGACAACTTCCGCCGCTGGATCTGCCCGACGGACACCCTCTTCACTCCCTCCTCAGCCGTCGAACTTCGCCAACTCCTGCACGCCGCGGTTGAAGCGCGCCAGCTTGGCGAAGAAGTCCTCGTGGATGTAGCGCTGGTCGATGTCGGTGTAGACCTTGACCGTGCGATTCCGCCCGGTGTGCTCGTAGTTCATCAGCGCGTTGAACTCGGGCGCCGCGCGCCAGTCTGACTGGCCGCATTCCGGGTACATCATCACGCCGATCGCCGGACTGTCGCCAAGCGAACGGTGTTCCAGCGGCTCCGGCCGGTGGGCGTTGTGCTCGATGAGCTGCTCGACGAGGTACTTGCCAATCCGGCCATGCGGCTCCACGCGCTCGCGCAGCTCGGCATAACTGACGGCCATGACGCGGTAGAGCGGCTTCGGGATCTGCCAAATCTCGATGCCGGAGCGGAAGACGACGTTTGCCGCGGCGATGTCGTTGGACAGGTTGTATTCCTGCCCGCCCACAGGCCAGACACCGCCGCCGATCCAGACCACGCGGACGTTGCGGCTCACGATCCGCGGCTCCATTAGGATCGCCGCCGCCATGTCGGTGAGCGGGCCGAGGAAGGCGACGTGCAGCGGACGGGGATCGTCCTTCATGACCTGCTCGATGATGAAGCGCGCCCCGGCTGAATCCGCGGGGGTGCGCTCGTCGGGCATGGTGTCCTCGGCACCGTCGATCACGCGCACCTTGCCCTTGAGGTCCATCAGGTCGAGCAGCAGCTGCACCTCGTCGTGGCTGTCCTTCAGGCTGTGCGCGGACTTCTTGCGGCCGAAATGCGCGGGCATGATGCAGTGCAGGTCGAACATCGGCGTCAGCAGCGCCTGGACGATGGCGTACTGATCGTCCGCCTCGTTCTTCGCGTCGGTGTTCAGGATGACGCGCACCATCTTGCTGGGCGGCAGGCTCATTCGGGCGTTCCCCTTTAGTTGTGCTGCATCCGTCAGCCCTTCACCGAGCCCGCGAGCCCGTTCACGAAGTGCCGCTGGAAGACGAGGTAGACGATGGCGAGCGGCGCGATGGTCATCAGTTGCGCCGCGGCGAGCAGCTCATAAGCCGTGGAGAACTCCGTCTGGAAGTTCAGCAGGCCGAGCGGCAGAGTGCGGTTGCTGTTCGTGCGCAGGAAGATCTGCGCCAGGATGAACTCGTTCCAGGTCGAGATGCCGTCGAAGATCAGCAGCGCCACGATGGCAGGCTTGCAGAGCGGCAGGACGATGCGGCGGAAGACCCCGAACCAGGAGCAGCCGTCGATCACCGCGGCCTCGATCAGCTCCTTCGGCAGGGTGCGCATGAAGCCGCGCAGCACCAGGATGCCAAAGGGCAGGCCGAAGCCGAGATAGAGCCAGAACAACCCTACCAGGCTGTCCACTAGACCGAGGTTGCGCAGCAGTATCGTCAGCGGCACCAGCGTCATCTGGATCGGCACGACGAGCCCGACGAGGAACAGGCCGAAGATGCGTTTCGAATGGCGCATCGGGATGAAGACCAGCGCGAAGGACGCCATGGCGGCGAGCAGCACGCCGACCGGCACCTTGATCAGCGTGATGCCAAGCGAATTGACGAAGTAGGTCTCGACACCTGCCTTCCAGGCGCGGGCGAAGTTCACCCACTCGATTGACTGCGGCAATGCGAAGGTGTCGCTATGCGCGAACTCCGCCGGCGACTTCATCGCGGTGACGACCAGCAGGAAGACCGGCGCGATCCAGACCACGGCACCGAGTGTCAGCGCGGTGTAGAGCGCCGCATCGCCCGCGCGGCGCTTCAGCTGGCGCGAGCAGCTGGCGATGGGCAGGGGCAGCCTGGTCGCGCTCATGCGTCGCGTCCCACGCGGCGAAGATAGGGAATGGCGAAGATCAGCGTCAGGCCGAAGAGGATCACGGCGATCGCGGTGCCAAGGCCGACGCGATTGAAGTTGTAAGTCAGGAAGTACATCCAGGTGCCGAGCACCTGCGTCGTGTTCGCGGGCCCGCCGAAGGTCATGACATAGACGATGTCGTAGACCTTCAGCGCGTTGATGAAGGTGATGGCGAGGACGACGAAGGTCGTCTCCCGCAGCATGGGCAGGGTCACGCTGAAAAAGCGCCTTACAGGGCTTGCGCCGTCCACCTCGGCGGCTTCCAGCACCTCCTGCGGGATGGTCTGCAGCCCCGCGAGGTAGAGCAGCATCGGCAGGCCGGTATTGTGCCAGGCGGCGGCTACCATCACGGCATAGAGCGCGACGGAAGGCTCCGACAGCCAGGCGGTCTGCAAGTCATACAGGCCCAGCCATTCCAGCATCTGGTTCAGGAAGCCGAGCGTGGGGTGGTAGATCCAGGTGAAGATCAGCCCGGTGATGCTCATCGAGAGGATGGCTGGGAAGTAGTAGATGCCGCGGTAAAAGGCGGTGCCGCGCAGCTTACGGTTCAGCGCGAGCGCCAGCAGCAAGCCAAGTGTCGTCGGCACGGTCAGGGCAACGACGGTCCAGACCGCGGTGTTCTTCAGCGCGATCCAGAAGACGCGATTCTCCGTCAGGAGGATCCGGTAATTGTCGCCGCCGACGAAGGTCATGGTATCGGCGACGCCGTTCCAGTCATGCAGGCTGAGCCAAGCGGAGTAGACCAGGGGATAGACGATGACGGTCAGGTAGATCGCCAGCGCGGGCAGCAGGAAGCCCGCCGCCGCCAGTCGGTGGCGGGCGGCGCGCGACCGCGGCGTGCGAGCGGCGCGCCGCGCCGCCAGGCCCGCAGACGACGCGACGACGGTCGCGCTGTCCCCCATGCCGCGTCAGTTCCGGCGCGACTTGAAGGATGTGATCGCCTGCTGGACCTGCTTCGCCGCATCGCGGGGCGAGAGCGTGCCGAGCACGACGGAATCCTGCGCCTCGAAATAGGCGGCGACGATCTCCTGCGGCAGCGCCTGGTCACCAGGAAGATAAAGCGAGACCTCGCTCTGCAGCCAGTTCGCCCATTGCCGCTGCAACGGGAAGTTCTCACCCGGCATCACGCCGCGCACCGCGGACGGCCCGCCGATGGACTGCATGTGCTGAGCGGCGAGGTCGGGCTTCACGACATAGGTCGCATAGGCCAGGGCGGCCGCCTGCACCTCCGGCGCCGCGCGCGAAGAGACCTGGAGCTGCTGCTGGAAGCCCGAGACGCGCTTCTTCGCGTGGTCGCTCGGCGCGATGATCGGGGTGTAGGTGCGGGGGTCGATGTTCTCGCGCGCCAGGCGCGTGATCTCGATGTTCGGCACCTCAAAGACCATCGCGGCGCGGCCCTGGTAGACCAACTGCATGTTCGTCGCGGGGTCGATGTTGAGGAAGCCCTGGTTGAAGTTGCCCTTGGTCACCCATTCCCGCAGCTTGGTGAAGGCGCGCACGACAGGTTCGGAATCCCAGCTGCTCTCCATAGCTAGGATGCGGTCGTGCTCCTCCGGCCCGGCGAAGTGCTCCATGAAGAAGTCGGTGAAGCGCATGGTCATCCAGCTGAACTTGCCGCCCAGCGAGAAGGGCGTGATGCGCGCCGCGCGGAGCCGGTCACAGGCGGCTTCGAGCTCGACGAAGGTGCGCGGCGGGCTGGTGACGCCGGCGCGCTCCATCAGCTCGTTGCGGTAGATGATGCTCATCGGGACGATGCGGTTCGGCACGCCGTAGACCTTGCCGCGGTCGCTTGCGAGTTCCAGCGCCGTCGGGAGCAGCGTCTCGCTCAAGCCCAGCGCGCCGAGCCGCGGCGTCAGGTCCAGCGACAGGCCGGCTTGGTTGTAGGGCGAAGCCAAGCTGCCACCCCAGTTGAACCAGACATCGGGCATGCGGCCCGATCCCGCGCCAACGCGCAGCGCCTGCTTCATCTCGTCCGTGCCGAAACGCGTCCAACGGACGGTGACGTTCGGGTTGTCGCGCTGAAAGCCGTCGATCACGGGGTCCCAGCCATTGGTAGCGAGGCCGAAGAGCTCCACTGTCGTGCGACCCTGCGCGAGGGCCGGGCTAGCGAGGCCAGCAGCGCCGAGGCCGAGGAGCCCCTTCCCGAATGTACGGCGGCTGATGGTGATCATGATGCGTCTCCTCCTTCCTTGTGTTCCTGGTCATTCTTCTCGCGCCGCGTCGTGATCGCGGGCGGGTGGGCTGGATCAGTCCTGCGCGAGTGCGGCGCGGATCAGGGTGGCAAGTCGCGTGACGTCGCCGGGCATGTCGGCTGCTTGCGGTGCCACGGGCTGCACGGTGCCGGCGGCGTGGCGAAGAAGGCGCCCCGCGGCATTCAGCCGCAGCGATCCCGTCTCGCCGTCGAGGTCGAGCCTTACGCCGCCTTCCGGGGCCTCCCGTAAGACGAATTGCGCGATGCCGCCGCCCTCATGCCAAGCCTGCAGCAGTAGGGAAGGGCCAGCAGCGCGGCGCGCCTCAACCGCGGCGACGGGCCCGAGGGCACGTTCCCCCAGCGCCAGCGCGACCGCGGCGTCTTGCTCCGTCGCGCTGCCGTCGCAGGCAAGATGGATGAAGAAGCAGCGGCCGACGCCGCCGGCCGCGATCGCCTCTGCCGCGTGCCGGAGCGCCGTCATTGTAGCGGCTCGACTGGCAACGCGCGGCCGGCGGCGGCGCTGGCATAAGCGAGTTCCACGAGTTGCAGCGTGCGAAGGTTATCCGCGCCCGATGTCGCGGCCGGTCGGCGTTCATGAAGACACTCCACCCAGTGGCGCTGGATCCGCCGCACGCTGTCCTGGATGACATGCCAGGGCCGCGCTCCCCATGCCGGCACCTCGGCGTCCACCACGCTCTCGCGCGTTCCATTCTGGGTCGCAACGGTCAGCCGGAAATCCGGGCCGAGCCGCAGTCGGCCGGCGCTGCCCTGGATGTCCACCAGCGTCTGCGGGAACGGGTCGGGGTGCAGCTGCGTCGCGAAGCAGAAATCCACGAAGCTCCGCGCGCCGCCTTCATGGTCGAGCAGCACGGAGACGCTGTCCTCGCCCGCGACACGCGGGTCAATACGCTGCGCGCGGCAGGCGATTCGCGTCGTCTCACCAAGCCAGCTTCGCGCAACATCCAGAACATGGATTCCGATATCCATCAGCGCCAGCCGCGTCTCCTTTAGGAGGTAGGGCTGGCCCGAATAGATGTCGTAGGCGTGGCGGAAGGCGATGCGGGCGACCTGCGGCGAGCCGATCGCGCCGGAGTCCAGCACCTGCTTCACCGCCAGCAGCGGCGCCTGCCAGCGCCAGTTCTCATGCACCATGATCGGCACCCCGGCGCTGGCGCAGGCCTCGACCATCGCGCGTCCCTCGCCCAGGTCGCGGGCGAAGGGCTTCTGGCAGACCACGGCGACACCATGCTGGGCGAAGAGTTCGACCAACGCGCGGTGGCTTTCGACCGTCGTGACGACGTCAACGAAATCCAGGCGTTCCTCAGCAGCCATCGCAGCCGCGTCGGCGTAACTGCGCGGGATTGCGAACTCGGCGGCAAGCGCGGCGGCCTTGTCGGCCTGGAGGTCGCAAGTCGCGACGATCTCGACGCCGGCGACCTCGCGCCAAGCGGCCAGATGGTTTCTGGCGAAGAACCCGCACCCAACCAGGGCGCCCCGCAAGACCATGCCGCGTGCCCGCTTCCTCCGGTTGGGTATAATGATGATACCAGTTTACGCGACCGAACAAGGCTTTTCTGGCCTCGGTGGCGTATCGAGAGCCTGCTTCCTGCCTAATTCCGCGGTAGCGAGGCCGCCCTGCGCGCGACGCGGACGCTGCCACGATGACCAGAGCCATGCCCTCCGCCGCATGCCGTCACGCGACACGGCATCAGCAGCACGACGTTTCGCAAGGTGGAGTCACGACGACGGATACGTTGGCCCCGCCTCCACGCAAATTCATCGATGCCGATGATGCGCGCGCCAGGCTCGGTGGCGGCCACTCGCCGGCGCACGACGCGAAGCAGGAGAAGTAGCTCATCCGGAATGACCCGTGCGGCAGCGTCGCAGCTGTCGGGCAGCCGTCAGCGCATCCTGGACCTCTCTATGGCATGCGGGCGCACCGGCTGGGGCACAAAGCCGGAGCGGCTGCGCCGGCGATTTTGGAAGCCCGCTCGCCGTCGGGACCGCCGCTCTCCTTCGCCCAGCGGAGGTGTCGGACGTGAAGGCCCTCGCCCTGGCGCTTGGTATTCCGCCCGTCGTCGTGCTGGCGCTCCTTACCAGCTCAGGCGCATCGGGATACGGCGGCGCGGTGATGCGCTTGCCGTCCTCGACCGGGCAGACCGGAGCGCGGTCGAGGCATGCAGCGAGGAGTTATAGTTGTGACACCACTCTCTGCCGTGGCCGGCAAGCGTCTACATCGCCAAAGCCGACGAGAGGGACGACCCTCGCCTCAGGTCGATCGACCGCCGTTTCGGACGCCCGCTGCCGCTATACGGAATTTATGGCCGGTCTGCAGTGCCACCATCGGGTCGGCTCTCAGAGCATCGATGTCGTCATCGCTGGGAGGACTATCGCGGCAGAGTTCGCGGCCTAACGCGATCAGCGCCAAAGTCGGCCAGCCGCCGCGGCCCGGAAACTTCGCGACGGCAGCTTGAACAAAGCGGAGCTCACTTTCCGGAACGCTGGATCGCTCGCTGAAGGTGACTGATTGGTCGCTACCGCAGGCTGGGCACTCGTTGTCCACCTCGCCGGTGTAGTAGTCCTCGAACGTGTGGCCGCACTCACAGTGATAATGCAGACGGAGAAGCATCATGACCACTTTCCGTTCTCCAGCACCGGGCTCGGATCGGCGTCCATATCCAGATTCGCCCAGCGGCAGTCCTGCCTGCGCGCGTGGTCGAGTACGGCGAGGAAGCGTTCACTAAGGCCAAGGGCCCGTGCGTCCGCGGTCGCCTTCCCGAGGTCCACAGCGTACGTATCCACCATGAAACCATAGCCGTGCCCTAGAACCCGAAAGGGTGGCGTCTCACCCTGACGAGCGCCATGCTCACGAGGCGCCAATTCGGTCAGGATCTCGTTGTCGCGGCCGTCGATGTGCGCCGTGCTGACATCGAGCATGCGGGTGATCCGGCCCGCAGGCAGGGTTTGCGACCTCATACGAGGCCACTCCGCACCGAGATGTAGAGGTCGCGTTGGCGCTGCAAATCATCCAGCAGCTGTGTCAGGTTTGCGATGTGCAAGTCGGCGCCGCGAATCATCTTATCGAACGCTGCGACGGCTTGGTTGCGTCGGATCTCGTGACCCTCCTGATCGTCATCCGCATCGTCGTCGACGGTCTCGTCACTGTCGCCGGCCAGTAGCGGGTCAGGCTCGCCGTAGACGTACTCGTATCCGGAGGCGTAGTCGAACTCCTGCATGAAGCTGCCACCGCCAGCCTCGTACCGGTGATGCTCGCCTGCGTTGATATCCGGGTCGTACCGGATGAAATCCAGCGTCAGCGCTGGATGGCCGGCGGCGAAGTCGGCCACTGTCTCGATCTGCGGACCGGGCCCCTCAAAGGAAATCCACAGGTCCGGACGTTCCGCATGTGTAAGCCGGTCGCTCGGGCCATCCGGACGCTCGCGCACGAACTCGGCTGCAGCCCTCTTGGAGAACGGCCCGTCGTCGAGCCAGCCGCAGCGTGCAGCGTCGAGGTCGACGGTCACCCCATACATGCGCAGGTGGTGTGTCGTGTTGACGCCCATCACGCATCCACCCCGTCGATGCAGGCCAGAACGCAGGCGAGTGCGTCGACAATTTGCTCCTCCGCTTCCTTACGGGTTGCGCACGGGCGGTCGCCAGTCGTACCGATAATATCCCCGCCGAACCCGCCGATTGCACGGCTGAACATGATGTCGGCTTGCCAGCCTCGAGGAGCGCCGGCCGGCGACTCGTAAACGATCACGGCCTCAATTTCCGCGGCTCGCACGCCATCGAGCATGCGCTTCAACTTTAGCGTGGCTTTGCCTTCCGCTTTTCGGGCACGCTGGAGGAAATGCGGCAGAGCAGCACGGCCGGCTTGGATCTGATCGTCAGAATGGTGGACGGCGGTACGAAGCGGTGTCTCCCCGCGTTCGGCGCGCTCGAAGTTGACAACGGCCAGGTACGCGATGTTGCGGACGTAATCGAGCTTGTCGTCGGGAACAGGCTCGCCGACGCTCGCCTCGAGGCGCTTAACGAAGCGGTCAACCAACTCGTCGATTGAAGCGCTCGCCGCACCGTCGAACAAGTCATACATAGAGATGGTGATGGGCCGCGCTTGTGCGGCTGCAGCCCGGCGGGCCGCGCGATTCAAAGACATTGCTGAAATACTCGCTAAAAAATTGAAATAAAATCCCGCGTGCTCACTGAAAAGCGGCGATCAACCACGCGGCACAGTTGATATACCGGCGGCGTCTTTCTCGTTCAAGGAAAATGTCTCTTTCGTCACCGGCGCGTTCGACGGCGAGTCCTGCACCGCAGAGCACCTGTTCTGTGGTATCGGTGCTCATGTTCGCACGCCTGCCGACCGTCGCTATAATTGACGGGCCGCATTTCTACGCAGCCACCCGCGCGCTCGGCTGGGACGTCGATTACAAGCTGTTCCCGGCATGGCTCGACGAAGCGACTGTAGCGGCGGGCAGCACGAACTTGCGCCGGTTGGTGTACTGCACGGCGCTGCAAGACGAAGTCGGTGCCGATCGCGAGAATCCGCTGCTGGGCCTTGTGCGGTGGCTTGGTTTCAACGGCTACATCGTACGTGTCAAGTTGGCTCGCGAATGGACAGAGCCGGAAACAGGCCGGCGTCGGCTTAGATTCAGCAGTGCGGTCGAGCTAACGGTCGCAATGGTGGAGGCAGCCGAGCATGTTGCGCAGCTCGTGCTCGTGACCGGCGACGGTGACATGACGCCGGCCGTTGATTACGTCCAGCGCCGACACGGTGCCCGTGTAGTCAGTGTTTCGACGACCAGAGCGCCAGACGGGTCGATGATCGCCGATAGTTTGAGGGCGCAGGCTGACGCATACCTTGATCTGGCCGACCTCGAGACGCAGTTCGGCAAACCTCTTGCTGCGGCCCGACGCAGACTGAACCAAGGCAAGGCCAGCACGCCGTAGTCGTCAGTGCACGCTTACTCTGCCACGGCGGGAAGTCAGTCGAGCGGCAGGTGGCGCCAGCCCACCGCACGTTCGTCATCTCAGCATGAGGCCGCGGCAAGCTCGATCTGCTCGGTGCCAGGCTCTTCGCACCGCCATGATTAGCAATCTTGCAAGCAACGAGCGACAGAGTCCATTTGATTGCCAAAATTGCCAAAATTGCCAAAATTGCCAAAATTGCCAAAATTGCCAAAACTGCCAAAATTGCCAAAATTGTCCAGACTGCCAAAACTGCCAAAACTGGCAAAACCGCCATAGCGCGCGTACCTGTTGATGCACAACCACGGCGAGGGTTTGGGCGGGTTTGGCAGTTTTGACAGCGTTAGTGGGGGCGAGAAAAACAGAGTCAGGCGTCAGGAGCCCCCTTCTCCCAGCAACTTTGGGTTTACCTCGAAATCCTTCCGCGGCCTCCCTCCCGCTGGGCCACTTGCCGTCACGCGGCGGCACCAGCCCGTGTCGGCTTCGGCCAAGTTGACGAGGGCGGCCTCCATGCGCTCAGGCGTCGGAATGTTTAGCCCGTTGGTCGTCCGGACCAGGGCACGGGCGTTTAGGATGCGGGGGCGAGGCGGGGGCTGGCGGAGGTACCAGCGGGCGAGCGCACGGGCGTCCTGCTCGGCCACTGGCAGTACGGCTTGGCCGAAGGTTCGCTTGGTCATCGGGATGGCGTAGTCGGCCAGGAACTCGCATGCCCGGCGGAGGTCGTCGGCGTTGACCTCCTGTGGCAGGGCTACGCCCAGCCCGGTTGCAGTGAGGTGGGCGAAGATCACGCTGAGCCGAAGTGCCATGCCGGGGAGCTTGCCCAGCCACGATCCGTAGATGCCAGTCGCGTCCTGCGCCATTTGGAACACGCGCTTGCGCCACTCCAACATCATCGAGCGCGCTTCCGGCGTGAACTGCAGTATCGTCGGTTCCGGAGCGTCCCACTCGATCTCCGCGAGCTTGCGGAGGGCGTCGAGCAGGATATGGGTTGGCGGCTCAACGTCGAGGTCAGTCGGCTCTTGAGCGTCGGGCCAGACGTAGAGGAAGCGCGCCGACAAGCCGTCGTCGTCGCCCGAAAGCATCAGCGAGGCAAGGCGGTCGGGCGTGATGCCGCCCACGATGCTCCAACTCAGGTGGCGGACGGAGATTTCGTCCTCGCCATCCTTCACCCGGTCCTTCGTCCAGAAGGTGCCGTTCCAGGCTTGCAGCCAGAAGGCACGGTCGGCGCCCGCAGCCCCGCTGTAGCGATCCATGCTGGACAGCCAACCAGCAAGCTCGTCACGGTAGTTGATGAGGCCGAGGGGATTCGTCGCCGAGAGTCGCGCTGCTTTCTCTGTCGTCGTATCGGTGGAGATGAAGCGCCGCTTCGACAGCGGCTCCGGCTCGCGGGATTCTTTCGGTTCATCCGGCGCCGCCTTGCGGTCCTTCATAGCGCTCCGGACATCGGCCTCCCACTGCTCGCGGGCGAGCTTCGCGACCTCCTTCTGCTTCCGGTGGCCTGCGCGGCGATCTTCCCAATCGTTGTTTGCCTCCACCTCGATGCGCCTGACGACGTTCATCACGGCTAGCAGCGGGGGCGTCTTGCTGGAGGATGGACGTCCGACTGCGGCCCCCCACAGCACCGTGGGCTCGGCCCACCCGGGACGCGGCGAGCCCCATCGCGCGTTGCCGATCAGTGCCGCGCTGGCCTCGAACAAGCCGAGTCCAACGTAGTCGGGTGGCGAACTGGTGGTCGCGGCCGTCTCCTCAATGTAGCTGCCCCAATCACCCACAAAGAGGTGCTGCGGCCAGGGCGGTGTTGGCATTGCGTCGCGGATGGCGACGCTGCGGTCGGGCTCGCCCCAAGCACCACTGCCCAGCTGCGCCTTGGCCTCCTCGAACAGAGTTGCGAAGTCGTCAGCCACGACCTGCATCCGTCTTCAGGGCCGGGACGCCATCGAGGCCGATCAGGCGCGCGACGCGATGCGCCGCCTGTCCGTAGGGACACGACCAGCGCAGCGCCGCGAGGGAGACGAGGTCGCGGCCGCGCTGGCTGCCCGCGTGGTTCCGCCAGGAGCCGTCATAGGCGCTGACGAGGTACTGCTGCTCGGCTCGCAGGACATGCACGGGGGCGTCACGCATCGCGCGATTGCATGCGCGCACCCACTCACTCCGGAACCAGATGCCGGCCCGTCCTCGCAAATAGGGCGGTGCCCAGAAGGGCACGCAGCCCCACTCGATTGATCCGATGTACTCAGCGTCCGGGAACAGGGCGGCGAGGACGCGGGCAAGGCTGCCGGGTTCTCGGAGAACTTCGTAAGTTACAGCTCGCCAATCGGGCATGGTAGCTGGAGACAGGTGCGTCATGACCAATCCGACAGAAACTTGCGACATGTTCCGGCCTGTTCCGTCGATTCGAACCCGATAACGGCCGAGCTACGTACTTCTTGGTCGGGTGTTGGGTCCGCTGCTCCGGAGAAGCCCAAGCGCACAGCCGCCCGCGGGCGTTGGCGCGGCCAGGGGCTTTGCCATTTTCCGCTCAACTAGGCCCGTTGTGGGTCCAGCCCACAGCCCCTTGCGCGCGCCAGCGGCATGGGTGTGGGGTCCACGCCAAATCAATGTAACCACTAATATTTGTGGTACCACGTTGGCAGCACGGGTTCGAATCCCGTACGGGACGCCAAGGAGGCGCGCGCAGCGCGAAGACCTCGTGGCCTGCCGAGCCGAGCGACGTCCGAGGCATCGTCCGGGGCCGACCTACCAAAGACCTGAAGAGGGTCGTCCCTTATTCTGACGACGAGGATGGCCGGATCATGGCAGCCACAGGGTTGCGCGACCTCCGGAGGACATGTGCCGTGCACCGTCGAGACCTTCTGAAATCGGGGCTCGCGTCCGGGGCCATCACGGTGGGATCGCTCACTCGACCGTCGCGCGCTGCGGGAACGGCAGCGCCGCCATTCCTGGCCGGCCAATGGCTGAATGTCGCGGCGCCGCTCGATGCCGGGGTGTTGCGTGGCAAGGTCGGCCCGGTGAACTTCTGGACCTACACTTGCATCTACGCCCTGCGCTCGATGACCTACATCAAGCGCTGGCACGAGGAATACGGGCCTGCCGGCCTCGAGGTCGTCGGCATTCACACGCCGGAATTCCGCTTCGAGCACCTCCGCCCGAATGTGGAGCTTGCGCTTCGCGAGTACGGCATCCGCTTTCCCGTCGGCCAGGACAACGACTACCGGACCTGGCAGGCCTGGAGCAACCGGGCCTGGCCGAGCTTCTACATCCTCGATCGGGAAGCGCGGATCGTTATGCTCCGCGAAGGCGAAGGCCACGCGATGGAGATGGAGCGGACCATTCGCGGGCTGCTCGGCCTCTCGCCGGAGGTGGTGCCGCGGAACCCGCCGGACGACATGGACCTTTCCCGCGTCGGCTCGCCCGAGATCTATTTCGGCGGAATTCACCCGACGCCACAGGAGCCCGGGCAGTCGCCTCGACAAGGCCTTGGGACCTACGCCTTCACCCCGCACGGACCGCGGCTGAACCACTACGAACTCGACGGAGACTGGGCGAGGGACGGCGAGCCACTGGTGCTGCGATCCGGCCAGGGCAAGCTGCGGCTGCGCTACTCCGCCGCGAAAGTCCACCTTGTCGCGGGCGCGCCGGACGGCGCCACGCTGCGTGTGAGGTCCGGGACGGAGGAGTGGCGCAGTATCCGCGTCGGCTGGCCCGCTCTCTACACCGTCGTAGACGGCACGCGTTACGGCGAGCAGGTCATGGAGCTCGAGACCACGTCGCCTGGATTGGCCCTCTACAGCGCAACCTTCGGCTAGACCCGTATGGGGCTGACTGTCGTCAGCCCGATACGGGTCCAGCTTTTCCTGGCCCGGCGATTCACGGCCTGGCGTGCCCACCTTCGGTGAGCACACTCAGGCCGATCGCGGGCTAGCCTGGGCAAGCCGAGGCCAGGCTCGGGAGGAATGACCTGAGTTCGCCAATCCGTTCAGCTGTCCAGCTGGCCAGCGCCGCAGCCAGAGTGTCCGGTTCTGCTGGCAGTTCGAGCAGCGGCCGCGACGCTGCGACGAATGCCGCCTCTCCGCCGACCACCGACCAGCCCTCGGGCAGACGAGCCCGCAGCGCCGCTCCCGGCGAGCCGCCGGGCGTGCCACTCGCGCCGACGACCACGATGGCATGCGGCGTGGTCGGGAGGCGTGGATCAGCAGCCTCCCAGCCGCTTCCTCCGTCAGGAAATCGAAGGCCCCATCCCACGAACCACTCGGCCTCGACGCTCGGGGCGTAGGGCGCCCGGAGAAAGGCGTGTCCCCAGATCACGCCACGTTCGGGATCGGTGACGTAGGTCGTACGCCCTGTAGCCCGCATGCTGCGCAGCAGGGGCGCAATGGCTTCCTCGGTCCGCTCGAAGAGGGCTGCGATCCTCGCTTCGGCCGCAAGGAAGCGCTCGGCAGCGAGCAGGTCATGAGCATCCGGCATGGCGTTGTGCATCGGTCGCTTCCCGCGTTGGACTGGTGGATGCCGCTACGCTGCCGATGCGGCCGCGGAGGCGTGGGCGTCGGCAAGGATCTCGAAGGACCGCAGGCGGGCAGCATGGTCATGGATCTGCGCGGTGACCATCAACTCGTCCGTGCCCGTGCGTGCGACGAAATCCGCCAGCCCCCGCCGCACCGTTTCCGGCGCGCCGACAACCGAACAGGCCAGTGCATGATCGAGCATGGCGCGGGCATGAGGGTCCAGTTGCGCGTCGAGTCCATCCACGGGGGGCGGCAGCTTCCCCGGCCGCCCACGGCGCAGATTCAGGAAGGCCTGCTGCAAGGAGGAGAAGAGGCGCCGCGCCTCGATATCCGTCTCCGCCGCGAACACATTCAGGCCGAGCATGACGTAAGGTGCCGCGAGCCGCTCCGACGGGCGGAAGCGCTCACGGTACAGAGCGATGGCCTGCATCATCTGTGCAGGGGCGAAATGCGAGGCGAAGGCGTAGGGGAGCCCGAGATGGGCCGCCAGCTGCGCGCCGAAGGTGCTCGATCCCAGGATCCAGACCTCGACGTCCTCGCCCGCGCCCGGGACCGCCTGCAAGGCCTGGCCGGGCTCGGCAGGCTGGAAGTAGGCGAGAAGCTCGAGGACATCCTGTGGGAACTCGTCCGCATCGGCAGCCGGGTTCCTGCGCAGGGCGCGAGCGGCAATCTGGTCGGTGCCAGGTGCGCGACCCAGCCCGAGGTCCACGCGGGCTGGATGCAGCGCGGCGAGCGTCCCGAACTGCTCGGCGACGACCAGCGGGGCGTGGTTCGGCAGCATGATGCCGCCCGCGCCGATGCGGATGCGCTGCGTTGCGGCTGCGACGTGGGCCAGGGCGACCGCGGTCGCGGCGCTGGCGATACCGGGCATGTTGTGGTGCTCGGCCATCCAGAAGCGCCGATACCCGAACGCTTCAGCGTGCCTTGCGAGATCGAGCGAGTTGCGCAGCGCCTGGCCGGTGTGGCTGCCTTCGGGCACCGGGGAGAGGTCGAGAACGGAAAGGGGGATCATCCCCTGCATATGGGTAGGTCGCGTCCATGCGGAAACCCGCGGGAGGACGGATGCCGGCGAGTGTGACTCTTCGCGCCGATGTCGAGCCGCGGCGCCATTGATCTGTCTCGCCCTGAAGCGCAACCTCGGCGCATCAACGCGGGGAGGATCGACCGATGGAGGAGACGCATGTCTTTCCAGGTACCGTCGAGTGGTCGGGCGAGAACCCGGGCATCTCGCTGAAGGAAACGCCGGACGGGCCCTTCACGACCCTCGCATCGTTCTTTCGCGTGGTGCTCTCGCCGCATGGACGCGGCCACGCCTTGGTGCTCATGCAGTCGCCCCAGGACGCGACCCCTGGGGCCGGCCGCGCCAATCTCTGCATCACCGACAACGAGCCGTTGGCGCGCTGGCTGGTTTCCGATTTCGTTTCGCATTTCGGCGCCTGGCGGGGTCTGCCAGGGCTGCAGGCGCTTCAGTATCGCCACCTGGACAGCGTTGCGTCGGATGGCGACGCGATCGCCCGCTACGCTGAGACGGTGAGCGCCGGCGAGCTGACGGTCAGATTGGAGTGGTCCGGCCTCGGGAAGCCCTTCTGCTTTGCGCTGCCGCCCGCTCGATCCGCGACAGGGCGACACCACATGCCGAGCCTGTTCGTGGGCTGTGATGCCGCTGCGGTCACCGTCAATGGGCAGCGGCGGCCTGGCATGCCTGTGCCACGCGAGATCGCGGGTCATCGCATCTCGACGGCCATGCTGGCTTTCTCCGAGACGTGGATCCGGGCCTAGCACGGGGGCGCGCGTCCCGCCCGTTCCAAGTCGTCGCAGGTTACCGCGACGCCGCGCATAGGGCGGGCCATCGTTTCCCCGAAGGGGCTACCGCTACTGATGTGCTGTTCGTGTCAGCGGACAGGCTCGCCGGTGTGACGCCTGTCATACGCGAAACACGAACACCCGGAGATCGGCATCGTCGCGAAACATGCGCGTGCCATGCTCCGCGGCATCATGAACACGCCTCACACCATCCAGGCACACTCATGGTCGTCGTGGCCATCGGCCGCGAGCCGCTCTCCGAAAGCGCGAGGTTGCGCTGCGGCGCTACTCCAGCGCGTCCCGCAACGCGCGCTCCGCAGCGTTCCGCAACACCTCGGCCGCCCGGGCGCCGCCCAGATAGGACAGCGTGGCCCAGGCGCCGTCCATCAGCATGGCAAGCGTGTCGGCGAGAAGCTCGGGATCCGCCGCCCCTGCCTCGCCGGCCAGTCCCGCGATGGACGCGCGTGCCCGCCCCTTGAACTCCGCGACGAGGCGGTGCGTCGGGTGGGTCGGGTCCGGGAACTCCGCCTGCGCCAGCAGCATCGGGCAGCCACGGTAATCCGGCACCTGCAGCCGCTCCGCGATCGCCGCGATCAGCGCCCGCAACTTGCCGGCCGCGTCCGTCGCCCCGCGGGTCACCTCCGCGAACCACTCGTCGTAGCAGGCGGCATCGTCGCAGAGCACCGCGGCGACCAGCGCATCCTTGCTGGGATAGGTCCGGTAGAGGCTCATCTTCGTCGCGTCGGCGACGCGGCAGACCTCCTCCACGCCGGTCGCGCGGATCCCCTGCCGGTAGAACAGTTCCTTGGCGGCGGATTGGATGCGATCCGCCGCCTTCGGCTTGCCGGCCGTCGCGCTGGCCATGTGAGCGTGTCTCCTTCGGCCACCGGAAAAACAGATAGCTCAACTCGATCCCTTGATGATACTGACCGGTCGCTTACGTTGTGACGAACCGGTCGGTATCATCTGGCCCTGGAGAATGGCAATGGTCCCCCCCGATTTCAAGACGCCGAACGGCGCAAGTCCTTGGCTGGCCGTGCTGAATCCCACCCGATCTCGCGCCGCGATCCTGCGCGTGGCGGCGGTGGCGGCCCTAATGGCGGGCACCGCCGCGCCTCAGCCCGCCGCCGCCCAGGGTGGGCCCGCGCCCACCGTGACTGCCGCCGCCCCGCTCTCCCGCGAGGTGACGCTGTGGGACGAGCACACGGCCCGCATCGAGCCTTCCGCCCGGGTCGAGATCCGCCCCCGCGTCTCCGGCCAGGTGGAGCAGGTCCATTTCCGTGATGGTGCGCTCGTCCGCGCGGGCGACCTGCTCTTCACCCTCGACCAGCGTCCATTCCGCATCGCGGTGGACAGCGCCCGGGCCGAGTTGGCGCGCGCCGAGGCCCGGCTCACCCTGGCCGAGCAGCAGGTGCAGCGATACGCGCCGCTGACCGCGCAGCGCATCGCGCCGGAGTCCGAGATGGACACGCGCCGGAGCGCGCTGCGCGAGGCGCAGGCCGGCCTCGCCGCGGCGCAGGCTGCGCTCCGCCAGGCCGAGCTCGACCTAGAGTTCAGCGAGATCCGTGCACCGCGGCCGGGACGCGTCAGCGACCGAAGGGCGGATGCCGGCAACCTCGTGCGGGCCGGCGAGACGCTGCTGACGACGCTAGTCGCGCTCGATGCGGTCTACGCCACCTTCGACGCCAGCGAGGCACAGTACCTCCGCTACGCCCGTGCGGCTCGCGGCGGCATGCGCGGAGCGGGCGGCGAGGGCGGCATGACCGTTCAGCTCAGGCTGCTCGACGAGACGGAGTTCGCGCATGAGGGACGGCTGGACTTCGTGGACAGCACCTTCGATGCGCGCAGCGGCACCATTCGCGGCCGCGCCATCGTGCCGAATCCCGATCTCTTCCTGACGCCGGGCAGCTTTGCGCGGCTCCGCCTCTTTGCTGGCAGCAGCCCGGCCTTGATGGTGCCGGATGCGGCGATCCTGGCGGACCAGTCCGGCCGCATGGTGCTGACCGTCGCGCCCGACGGCACGGTCGCGCCACGCCCCGTGCAACTCGGCCCGCTGGTGGATGGGATGCGCGTGGTCCGCACCGGCCTGACGCCGGAGGACCGCGTGATCATCGGCGGCCTGCACCGCGCCCGCCCTGGTACCCGCGTCACTGCCGAGCAGGGCCGCATCGGCCCGAGCCCTCTCGCTTCAGCCCAGTAGCGCGTCAACGCAACCGGAAAGCATCGTGCCATGCGCCTCGCGCGCTTCTTCATCGACCGCCCGGTCTTCGCCGCCGTGCTCTCCATCGCGATCACGCTGCTCGGCGCCATCGCGGCGATGCGCCTGCCGATCGCCGAATATCCGGACATCGCTCCGCCGACCGTGCAGGTGACGGCGCTCTATCCCGGCGCTTCGGCCGAGACGATCGCGCAGACGGTCGCGGGGCCGATCGAGCAGGAGGTGAACGGGGTGGACGGGATGCTCTACCTGTCCTCCCAGTCCACCGGCGACGGGCGCGTCACCGTCAGCATCGTCTTCCGCCAGGGCACCGACGTGGACCAGGCGCAAGTGCTGGTGCAGAACCGCGTCGCTGTTGCGGAGCCGCGCCTGCCGGAGGAGGTGCGGCGCCTCGGCATCACCGTGAAGAAGGCCTCGCCAGACCTCTTGATGGTGGTGCACCTGACGTCGCCCGACGGCAGCCGCAGCCCGGAGTACGTCTCCAACTTCGCGACGCTGAACATCAAGGACAGGCTGTCGCGGCTGAACGGCGTGGGTGACGCGATCATGTTCGGCGCGCGCGACTACGCGATGCGCGTCTGGCTGGACCCCGACCGGCTCGCGGCCCGGGGGCTCGCCGCCGGCGACGTGGTGGACGCCCTGCGGCGGGTCAACGTGCAGGTCGCGGCCGGCGCAATCGGCCAGGCGCCGCGCGCGGTGGAGGCCGGTGCCTTCGAGATCAGCCTCCAGGCCCAGGGCCGCCTGACCTCGCCCGAGCAGTTCGACGAGCAGGTGGTCGGCACCGGCGCGAACGGCGCGCCCATTCGCCTGCGCGACGTCGCGCGAACCGAGATCGGCGCCGCCGACTACACGGTCAATGCCCTCCTGAACAACCAGAACGCGATCGCCATCGGCATCTTCCAGCGTCCCGGGACGAATGCGCTTGCCACCGCGGCGGCCGTGCGCCGGACGATGGAGGAGGCCGCGCCCGGCTTCCCCGCCGGCATCGGCTATAGCGTCGTCTATGACACCACGCGCTTCATCGCGCAGAACATGGAAGCGGTGCTGACCACCTTCGCCGAGGCCGTGCTGCTGGTAGTGCTGGTCGTCGTGCTGTTCCTGCAGAACTGGCGCGCCGCCATCATCCCGTTGCTCGCCATTCCCGTCTCCATCATTGGCACCTTCGGCGTGCTTCTGGCCTTCGGTTTCACGCTGAACTCGCTCACGCTCTTCGGCCTGATCCTGGCGATCGGCATCGTGGTGGACGACGCGATCGTCGTGGTCGAGAACGTCGAGCGCCACATGGCCGAGGGGCTCTCGCCGCTCGAGGCGGCACGGCGCACCATGGACGAGGTCGGCTTCGCGCTGATCGCCATCGCCCTCGTGCTCGTCGCCGTCTTCCTGCCGACCGCCTTCATCAGCGGCATCTCCGGCGACTTCTACCGGCAGTTCGCGGCGACCATCTCGGTCGCGACCGTCCTCTCGGCGCTGGTGTCGCTGACCCTCTCGCCCGCCCTGGCCGCGCGGCTGCTGAAGCCGCACGGCCACGACGTGCCGCGCCGCCGGCTGCTGGCGCCGGTCGGCCTGTTCTTCCGTGGCTTCAACTGGCTGTTCGAGCGGCTCTCGCGGGGCTACGGGACTCTGACGCGGCGTCTTGTCCGGCTGCCGGTTCTGGTGCTGCTGCTCTATGGCGGCGTGCTTGCCGCCACAGGTCACAGCGTGCTGACGACGCCGACCGGCCTCATCCCGCAGCTCGACCGCGGCTACTTCATCGCTGCCTTCCAGCTTCCGCCCGGCTCCAACCTCAGCCGGACGGATGCGGTGGTGCGCCGCGCCTCGGACGCCATCCTGGCCACGCCCGGCGTCGAAAGCGCCGTTGCATTCGTAGGCTTCGACGGCGCCACCTTTACCAACGCGCCGAACACCGGCGTGGTCTTCGCGAGCCTCAAGCCGTTCCAGGAGCGCGCGCGGCTAGGCCTGACCGGCAATGGCATCCTGCGCGAGCTGCAGGGGCGGCTGATGGCCGACCAGGACGCGCAGGTGCTGGTCCTGCCGCCGCCGCCAGTGCCCGGCATCGGCACCGGCGGCGGATTCAAGCTGATGATCCAGGATCGTGCCGGCCGCGGTCCGCAGGAGCTGGAGCGCGCGGTCTGGCAGGTGCTCGGCGCTGCCAACGGCACGCCCGGCATCGCCTTCGCCTTCAGCCTCTACAACACCTCGACGCCGCAGATCCGGACCGAGATCGACCGCACCCGGGCGGAGATGCTGGGCGTGCCGATCTCCCGCGTGCACGACGCGCTCGGCATCTACATGGGCTCGGCCTTCGTGAACGACTTCAACCTGCTCGGCCGCACCTGGCGCGTCACGGCACAGGCCGACATGAACCACCGCGCCGACCTCGAGAACCTGGCGCGGCTGCGCACCCGCACCGACGCGGGCGCGATGGTGCCGCTTGGCAGCATCGCCACGTTCCAGGAGACCTCCGGCCCCTACCGCATGCCGCGCTACAACCTGTTCCCGGCCGCCGAGGTACAGGGATCGGCACTGCCGGGGGTTTCCACGGGCCAGGCGATCGCCGCGATGGAGCAGGTGCTGCGCACCAGCCTGCCGGAGGGCTTCGGCTACGAGTGGACCGAGCTCGCGCTGCAGGAGCGGATTGCCGGCAACACGGCGCCGCTCGCCTTCGGGCTCGCGGTCGTCTTTGTCTTCCTTGTCCTGGCGGCGATGTACGAGAGCTGGCTGCTGCCGCTCGCCGTCGTGCTGATCGCCCCGGCCGCGGTGCTCGCGGCGCTGCTCGGCGTCGGGTATTCGGGGCTCGACAACAACGTGCTGGTGCAGGTCGGGCTGGTGGTGTTGATCGGCCTTGCCGCCAAGAATGCGATCCTCATCGTCGAGTTCGCCCGGGCGGCGGAAGACGCCGGCGCTTCGAGGTGGGAGGCGGCGGCTGCGGCAGCGCGGACGCGACTTCGCCCGATCCTGATGACGAGCCTTGCCTTCATCCTCGGCGTCCTGCCTCTCACCGTTGCGACCGGCGCAGGCGCGGAGATGCGGCAGAGCCTCGGCGTCGCGGTGTTCTACGGCATGATCGGCGTGACGCTCCTCGGTCTGCTCTTCACGCCGGTGTTCTACGTCGTGGCACGTCGTCTGTCGCGCCGCCCGAGCCGCGCAGGGCAACTCGGCACGGCGGACGCCTGATCGACGTCCGCCGACTGCGCGACCATCGCGTCGCCCTCGCGGCGCGGCTCACCGGCGGCCACGGCGGCGGGGCGCCTCGGCACGGGCCGGCAGCGCGACGTGTTGCGACAGGCGCGGATAGGGGTCGGTCGCGTGCGGAATTGCCATGGCAGCGACGAACTCCGTCTGGAAATCAGGGTCGATTGCCGGCTCGACCTTCTCGATGCGGCGGACGACGTCCTGCAGCTCGCGGCGCGCCGCGGCATTCAGCAGCGCGATGCGCGCCCCGTGGCCCGCCGCGTTCCCGACCGACATGATCGCCTCCGGCGCGCAGTCCGGCACCAGCCCGAGCACCAGCGCATGCGTCGGATCGATATGTGCTCCGAAGGCGCCGGCAAGCCGGATGCGGGGCACCTCGGTGACACCAAGCCGCTTCATCAGCAGCTTGGCGCCGGCATGCAGCGCGGCCTTGGCGAGCTGGATGGCCCGCACATCGTGCTGGGTGACCGCGATTCGCGGGCCGTCCTCGCGGATCAGGTAGGTGAAGCTGCGGTACTCCTCGCGCACGCGCCAGCTACGCGCGGCGAGCGAGCCGTCGAGGCTGCCGTCGCTGCGCAGGATGCCGGCCAGGTGCATCTGCGCCACCGCCTCGATGATGCCAGACCCGCAGATGCCGGTGACGCCGCTGCGCGCCACCGCTTCCTCGAAGCCGGGCTGGTCGGACCAGGGATCGCAGCCGATGACTTTGAAGCGCGGCTCTAGCGTGGCGGGGTCGATGCGGATCCGCTCGATCGCGCCAGGCGCGGCGCGCTGGCCTGCGCTGATCTGTGCGCCTTCGAAGGCCGGCCCGGTCGGGGAGGAACAGGCCAGCAGCCGGTCGCGATTGCCCAGCACGATTTCCGCGTTGGTGCCGACATCCACCAGCATCGTCAGTTCGTCCGAGCGGTGCGGCGCTTCCGACAGCACCAGCGCCGCGGCGTCGGCGCCGACATGGCCGGCAATGCAGGGCAGCACATGCACGAAAGGGCCGGGCGCGATGACAAGGCCCAGATCGCGCGCCGGCACATCCAGCGCGTCGTCCACCGCCAGCGCGAAGGGTGCGGCGCCGAGCTCCACGGGATCGATGCCGAGGAGCAAGTGGTGCATCACGGGGTTGCCGGCGACGACAACCTCAGCGATGCGATCGGGCGCGATGCCGGCGCGTGCGGCGAGGTTGGCGATCAGCTCCGACAGCGCCTCGCGCGCGGCCCGGGTCAGCGCCGCCGCGCCGCCCGGGTTCATCATGGCGTAGGAGACCCGGCTCATCAGGTCCTCGCCGAAGCGGATCTGCGGGTTCATCGCGCCGGCTGAGGCCAGCACCTCGCCGGTCGCGAGGTCGCAGAGGTGCGCGGCGATGGTGGTGGAGCCGAGATCGACCGCAACGCCCTGCACGGCATCGACGAAGCCCGGATAGACAGCCACGACGTCACGCCGGTGCCGGACCGCCACCGTCACCGCCCAGTCGCCCTCCCGCAGCGCGCGCTGCAGCGTGCCGAGCACGGGCAGCGGCAGCGCAAGCTCCGTAAGCCCCCATTCCGCGGCGAGCGCTTCCTGCAGGCGGCGCGCATCGCTGCGGGGGTCGTGCATGTCAGGCCTGGCGACCGCGACGTGGTGCAGCGTGACAACGGGATCGAGCTCGACGGGCCGCGCATCGGCGGTCTTGGCGATGACCTGGCGATGGACCTGCTGCTCCGGCGGGACATCCACCACGACGTCGCCCGACAGGCGCGCCTGGCAGCCGAGGCGGCGGCCGGGAACGAGCTTGCCGCGTGCCGCCAGCCGCGCCTCTGCCGCGTCCTGCGGCGTCACGTGGTCGGCGCGGCTTGTGATGCCGTGCTTCAGGTGCTCGCCGGGCTGCAGCACGACCTGGCAGCGGCCGCAGATGCCGCGCCCGCCGCAGACGCTGTCGAGGTCCACGCCGAGCGCGCGCGCAGCCTGCAGCAGCGTCGTGCCCTCGGCGAAACGGCCGCGTTTGCCGGACGGCGTGAAGACGACGGCGTGATCGGTCACGCGACGCCGCCGGCTTGGACGAGCGCGGCCAGGCGCTCGGCATCGTATTCCGCCTCGATCCGCCCGGCGGCGTCCGCCACCGCGGAGTCGAGGTCCTCGCCGCAAGGCCCGAGCGGCGTGCGTGTCCAGCCCGCGAGATAGGCCGTTTCGTCACGCGCACCGCCGCGCATGGCGGCGCGGTCGATCGCCTCGGCGAAGCGCGGCGCCAGTTCGCGCCGCGCGCTGCGCCGTCCGTCGCGGGCGAGGAGCTGCGCCGGGATGCCGCGCCAGGCGATCAGCAGAAGCTCCGGCATTCAGGCCGCCAGGAACCGCGACAGCCCCGCGAGGCCGGTCTCGCGCGTGACGAGCGGCAGGCGCAGCCGCTCCGCCGCGGCCGCCGCCTTCGCGCGCACGGCCGGGTCATCCTGCTGCACGAGGTGCACGGCGCGAGTGTAATGGCCGAAGATCTCGGGCAGCAATTCGGGGTGGCGGTCGAGACCGAGACCGCGCCAGACCAGCCGGTCGAAATGCCGCGCGAGGTAGTCGGTCAGGAAGAAGCTGCCGATCTCCTCCTTCATTAGCGCGTCGAAGGTGGCCTCGCCGGCGTAGAAGGCGTAGCAATGCGGGCCTTCGATCCGCTCCACCCCTTCCTCGGCCAGCACCGCATCCAGCGCGCCCCCCGTGCCGCAATCGCCGTAGAGGACGAGGATGCGGTCATGCGTGCGCCGGCCCACGGCGATGCGCGCGCGCACGGCCTCGGGGATGCGGTCGGGCCGGTTGTGCAGGATAGCGGGCAGGCATTCGATGTCGAACGGCAAGCCGTTCGCCGCGACCACGGCCTTCACTTCGCGCGCCAGCGCGCCGCATGCGATCAGCAGCGTGCGTGGGGGCGTCACGCCGCCTTGCTCGGCGGTGCGCCCTGGGTCAGGAAGCGCTGCGCCGTCTCCACCGCAACCGCGGCGTCGCGGCAATAGGCATCCGCGCCGATCGCCTCGGCGAAGCTCTCGTTTACCGGGGCGCCGCCGACCAGGACGATGACGTCGTTGCGGATTCCCTTGGCCTTCAGCGCCTCGATCACCGTCTTCATGTAGGGCATGGTCGTGGTCAGCAGCGCCGACATGCCGAGGATATCCGGCCTGTGGTTCTCGATCGCGTCGAGGAAGGTCTCGACGGAGGTGTTGATGCCGAGATCCACGACCTCGAGCCCCGCGCCTTCCATCATCATCGCGACGAGATTCTTGCCGATGTCGTGTATGTCGCCCTTCACGGTCCCGATGACCATCTTGCCGAGCTTCGGCGCGCCAGTCTCAGCCAGAAGGGGCCGCAGGATCGCCATGCCGGCCTTCATGGCGTTCGCTGCCATCAGCACTTCCGGCACGAAGAGGATGCCGTCGCGGAAGTCCTCGCCGACGATGCGCATGCCCTCGACCAGCGCCTTCGTCAGTACGTCATAGGGCGTCCAGCCGCGGGCGAGCAGGAGGTTCACGCCTTCCTCGATCTCCGGCTTCAGGCCGTCGTAGAGATCCTGGTGCATTTGCGTGACGAGCTCATCGTCGGGCAGGTCGGCGAGGATGATCTCCTCGGGCATGCTCTCAACCCCGGGGTGTGGTCGCGCCGTTCCATGTAGGACGCCGCCGCCCCGCTGTCATCCGCTCAGGCGGGCAGGGGGTAGCCGGCGGCCACCGCTTCCCGGTCCCAGGCCAGGGTGGTGGCGAAGCTCGCCTGGTCCACCGGGGCGAAACCCGCGACCAGCAGCGCCTCCCCCAGCTTCGGGAACCAGGGGCGGGAGACTGCCGCCGCGAAGGCCTCGCGCAGCCTCGCGACCGCGTCGGGCGGCAGGCCGGGCGCGGCGACGAACGCCGGCATGGGCGCGAGGTCGGTCGCTTCCAGCACCCGGATGCCCGAGGTCAGTTCGGGCCGGTAGCGCGCGATGAGGGCATGCCAGAAGGCATCCAGCGGCCCGATGTCGATGCTGCCGTCCAGCACGGAATCCAGGATGCGGCGCGCCGTGACCAGGTCGCCCTTCGCTTCGGCATAGAGCGGTCCGCCCCGCGCTCGCCAATGCGGCAGCAGGTGGTGCCGCAGCGCGTTGAAGCCGGAATGCGAGTGGCTGACGGTCCAGCCCACGCGATGCCCGAAGCTGTCCTCCAGCGTCCGGAACGGGCTGTCCGCCCGCACGATCAGGTCGGAGCGATAGACCGCCCGCCCGCCAGCCCAGGGCAGCGCCGGGATTGGCGCGGCCAGCGGCACGACATCGGCGATGCGCAGCGCGATGGGGTAGCCGCACATCTGCACGCAGCCCAGGTCCGGCCGGCGCCAGAGATCCTCGAGCGGCTGCGGCGCGGGGTAGGGGAGGTAGCCGAGCGCCACCTCCGCCTCGGCCGCCACATGCGCGATCAGCGCCTGCCAGGCGGCTTCCGCCTCCGGCGCCACCGCATACATCCGGGCATTCGCGATGAAGGTCATGCAAATCGCAGCCGCTGGCCAATGCCGAGCTTCTCGCCCTTCTTCAGCATCGCGTGCCCCAGCGCGATGTCGGACAGCGACAGGCCGCGGTGCCAGAACAGGATCGTCTCGTCGTCGCGTTCGCGGCCGGGCTTCAGGCCCGCCACGACCTGGCCGATCTCCGCGTGGTAGCGCCCGGGATGCAGCTTGCCCGCGTCGAAGAGCGGCTTGAGCGCGCCGAAGCGCCCCGCCCGCGCCTGGCCGAAATGGTCCATCAGGAACTTGTCCGCGATGTCGGCGAGCGAGACTTCCACCGCGCTCATCGTGCCATAGGGCATGACCAGCGCGCCCTTCCTGATCCATTCGGTCTTCAGCAGTGGCTCGGGCTCCGTCAGGCGCGACGCCTCGACCACGATATCCGCGCCGCGGATGCAGCTTTCCCAGTCGTCGGTGACGACGATCTTCTTCCCGAGGTCGCGTTCCAGCTTGGCGCCGAAGGCATCCCGGCTTTCCCTACGGCGGGAATGGACGCGGATCTCGTCGAAGTCGAAGATCCGGTCCATCAGCCGCACGTTCCAGTACGCCGTGCCGCGCGCGCCGATATGGCCCAGCACCTTCGCCCCCTTCGGCGCCAGGTACTTCGCACCGATTGCAGTCACCGCGCCGGTGCGCATGTCCGTGATGGCGGAGGCATCGATGATCGCCTTCGGCACGCCCTTGAAGCGGTCGAACAGCAGCAGCAGCGCAAGCTCGCTCGGCAGCTTGTGCAGGTAGTTGTCGTAGAAGTCGGAGACGACCTTGACGCCCGCGCTGTCCACCTCCCCGCCCAGGCTGCCGCGCAGCACGTTGAAATGTCCGCGCGCGACACCGGGCTCGAGGTGCATGCGCGGCTCGATCACGGCCTCGCCCCGGCCCTGGGTCGCGAGCTGCTCCTCGACCGCCGCCATGATCTCGTCGTCGGAGATCTTCAACGCCTCGATGTCGAAGCGGTTGAGATACGTGAAGTACAGCGGCGGCATGTCGTCGTGTTCGTGCATCTCGTCACCTCAACGGCAGCCGGCGGAAGACGCCCGGCCGGTCGGGATCGCGGAACTTGTCGTAGGGGCCCTGTTCCAGGAAGAGCCGGTGGCAATGCGCGAGCCTGTCCTTTGACAGCGTCACGCCGAGGCCCGGCCCCTGCGGCACCGGAACCAGGTTGCCTTGGGGGCGGAAGGGCCCTTCTTCGATCACGTCGAGTGGCTGCATGCGGAAGAGCGACTGGCTGGGCTCGCGGATATGCGGCAGCGCGGCAGCCAGGTGCAGATAGGCCGCGCTCGCGATCCCGGAATCGCCGGAGTAGCACCAGAAGTCGAGGTTCATCGCCTCGCAGGCGCCGACGAAGCGCAGCGCACGGCCGAGGCCGCCATGCACGTTCACGTCCGTGCAGAAGGCGTCGGGGACGCCGAGCGCAACAGCGCGCCTGATGTCGGGCGTGTGGACGGAAAACGGGATCGCGGTATGGCGGCGAAGCTGCGCCATCTCCTCGAAGCTAGCGACCGGGTCTTCCCAGCAGCGGATGTCGAGCCGCTCGATCGCGCGGGCGATACGCCGCGCCTCGGTCAGGGAATAGGCTTTGTTGCTGTCCACGCGCAGCACGGCATCAGGGCCCAGCGCCTCGCGGAGCAGCTCCAGCACGCGGATCGAGGGCGCGGGATCGGCGGTGGAGAGCTTGCCCTCGAACATCGTCGTACCGTGGGCTTCGTGCAGCGCCAGGCAGTAGTCGCGCACCTGCTCCGGCATGCTCTCGCCGCCCTCGCGAAAGGCGAAGTAGTCGGTGAAGGGAATGGCGGTGCGATGCGCGCCGCCGAGCAGCCGGTAGAGCGGCTGGCCCCATGCCTTGCCCCTGATGTCCCACAGCGCCATCTCGACGGCGCCAAAGGCGCGGATGGCGGCGAGGTCCACGTCCGTCGTGCCCACCCCGCGCCAGCTCGGCAGGCAGAGCTCCTCGGCGCCCTGAATGTCGAAGGGATCGCGGCCGACCAGGCGCGGTGCGATGGCCTTCTCGACGGTCGCGACATTGCCGGGCGAAGGACCCTCGCCGAGCCCGGTGATCCCCTCATCCGTCTCGACCTCGACAATGGTCTTGGAGAAGCCGGCGAGCGCGCCGTAGCTCCAGAGGTAGGGCAGCTCGAGCGGGATGTTGACGGGCGTCGCCCGGATCGCCGTGATCTTCATGCCAGGGCCTCGATGCGCGCGAGCAGGTCTGGCGGCACCGCGATACCCTGCGCCGCCGCGGCGGCCCGAGCGGCGAGCCGCCGGTCGCCGGGCAGGCGCACGCCCGCTTCCTCCGTGATGGCCGCGGCCAGCGTCGCCAGGCGATCCGCGAAGCCCGGCGCGAAGGCAGCGGGATCGCAGGCCAGGAAGAACTGCCCGACGCCGGGCGGAGGCCCCTCCGCGACGGCATAGGGCTGCACCTCGCGTGACAGCGCCGCGCCGGTCAGCACGGCGGCGAAGAGCTCCACGAGAAGCGCGACATTGGCGCCCTTGGCGCCGCCGAAGGGCAACATCGCGCCGCCCATCGCGGCCCTGGCGTCGGTCGTCGGGCGGCCTTCCGCGTCCAGCGCCCAATCCGGTGGGATCGGCTCCTCGGCGGCCGCCCGCGCGGCGAGCGCGACCTTCGTCACGACGGTCGTCGCCATGTCCACCACTATCGGCGCGGGATCGCGCGGGATGGCGAATGCGATGGGGTTGGTGCCGAACTGCTTCCGCCGCCCGCCCCAGACCGCCATGTTTGGCGGCGAGTTCGTCATCGCCAGCGCTACCAGCCCACGGCCGGCGATGTCCTCCACGGGATGGCCGAGCACGCCGATGGAATAGCTGCGGGCAATCGCCATGGCGGCGACGCCGTTGGCACGCGCGGCGGCGACAAGCGCGGCTAGGCCGGTATCGAAGGCGGGATGCGCGAAGCCATGCGCGGCGTCCACCTGCACGACACCTGGCCGTGGCCGTTCGACGACCGGTCGCGCATCGCCGCGGACCTTGCCGCTGCGGAGATGCGCGAGATAGGTGGGGAGGTAGCCAAGGCCGACAGGGCCGATGCCGTCCTCCTCCGCGCGGCGGACGGATCGCGCGACGGGCGCGGCCTGGTGCGGCGTGGCGCCGGCCTGGGTCAGCGCGCGCAGCGCGAGCGCCTCGATCGCGTCCGGCGTCACGACGAAAGCGCCAGCACGAAGGGGAAATGGCAGCGGGCGGAACGGCCGGGCTCGACCTCTGCCAGACCGGGCGCTTCCTTGGCGCAGCGGGGCTGCGCGACCGGGCAGCGCGTGTGGAAGCGGCAGCCAGAGGGCGGCGCCAGCATGCTCGGGATCTCGCCCTGCAGCACGATGCGGCCGCGCGGCCGCGCGGCTTGGACGCTCGGGTTGGTCGAGAGCAGCGCGGCCGTGTAGGGATGCGCGGGCCGGCGGAACAGCGCGGCGCTCGGTGCCTCCTCCACGATCTGGCCGAGATACATCACTGCCGTCCGCTCCGTGATGCGGCGCACGACGTTCAGGTTGTGGCTCACGATGAGATAGGTCAGGCCAAATTCCCGCTGCAGGTCGAGCATCAGGTTCAGCAGATCTCCCTGCACGGAGACGTCGAGACCCGCGGTCGGCTCGTCTGCCACGATCAACTCGGGCTGCATGACCAGCGCTCGCGCCACGCCGACACGGCGCGCCTGGCCGCCGGATACCTGGTGGGGATACTTGCCCCTGATGTCCTCGGGCAGGCCGAGCCGGCGCAGGATGGCCGACAGCCGCGGGCGGCCTTCGGCCATCGGCAGGCCGTGGATGCGCAGCGGCTCCTCCAGCGCGGCGCCGAGCGTCATGCGCGGGCTGAGCGAGGCGACGGCGTCCTGCAGCAGCATCTGCACGCGCCGCCGGAAGGCCCGCGCGCCGCGGGTGAGGTGGGCGGCCACATCCTGGCCCTCGAACACCACGCGGCCGGAGGCGACCGGCGCCAGGCCGAGCAGCGCGCGGCAGAGCGTGGTCTTGCCCGACCCGGATTCGCCGACGAGCCCGGTGATTGCGCCGCGCGCGACGTCGAGCGTGACGTCGTCCATCGCGCGTACCCGCCCGTAGGCCACGCTCGCCCGCTCGAACTGCACCAGCGGAGCGGTCACGGCAGCGTCTCCGCGAAGTGGCAGGCGGAGCGGCGTTGCGGCGCGATCTCCCGCGCGGCGGGCACTTCGGCGCGGCAGTGATCGCGTACGAATTCGCAGCGAGGGGCGAAGATGCAGCCTGGCGGCGGCTGCACGGGATCCGGGACCTCGCCGGGGATGGATACCAAGCGTCCTTCGTCGCCATCCTCAATCTCGCACGCCAGCAGCGCGCGCGTATAGGGATGGCGCGGACCGTCCAGCACCGAGCCGACTGGCCCCGTCTCCACCACCGTGCCGCCATACATCACACAGAGATCGTCGCAGAGCTGCGCGACGAGACCGAGATGGTGGGAGATGAAGACGATGCTGCCCGCGACCTCGCTCCGCAGCGCATCCAGCAGGGCCACGATCTGCGCCTCTACCGTGGCGTCCAGCGCGGTGGTGGGCTCGTCGGCCAGCAGCAGCTCGGGTCCCGCGAGCAGCGCCATCGCGATCATCACGCGCTGGCGCATGCCGCCCGAGAGCTGGTGGGGATAGGCTGTCAGACGGTCCCGAGCGTCGGGGATGGCGACCCGCGCTAGCATCGCCTCGGCGCGTGCCAGCGCCTCGCGGCGCGGCACGCCCGGCGCGCGGCGGCGGATCACGTCCACCAGATGCGTCCCGATGGTGAAGAGCGGGTTCAGCGCCGTCATCGGGTCCTGGAAGATCATGGCAATGCGCGTGCCGCGCAATCCGGCCATGGCGGCGTCGGTAAGGCCGAGCAGTTCCGTCCCCGCGAAATCCACCTGGCCGGACAGCCGCGTCACATTCGCCGGCAGCAGCCGCAGCAGGCAGCTTGCCAGCGACGATTTCCCGGACCCGGATTCGCCAACGATTCCCAGGATCCGCCCGCGCCCGATATCGAGGTCCACCCCCGACAGGATGCGCGCCGTCCCTCGCGCCGTCGCGGCTTCCAGCGTCAGGCCGCGGATGGAGACCAGGGGCGCCGTCACTACTCAGCGCTCCTGCCGGATGCGCGGGTCCACCGCGTCGCGAAGCGCCTCGCCGAACAGGGTGAAGCCGAGGGTGGCGAGCGCCAGTGCGGCGGAGGAGACGACGACGGGAATCGCGCTGTCCGAGAGGAACTGGTAGCCGTCCTGGATCAGCACGCCCCAGCTCGCCAGCGGCGGCCGCACACCGAGGCCGAGGAAGGACAGCCCCGCCTCGATCGCGATGACGACGGGGATGTCCATCGACGCCAGCACGATCAGCGGGCCCAGGATGTTCGGCAGGATGTGATGCCATACGATGCGCGGGAAGCCCGCGCCCAGGATGCGCTCCGCTTCCAGGAAGGGGGCGGATTTCAGCGCCAGCACCTGGGCGCGCGCGATGCGGCCGAAATGCGGGGTCAGCGTGATGCCGACGATGATGACGACCATGAGGGTGGAAGGCCCGAACACCGCCACGATCGCCAGCGCCAGCACCAGCGAGGGAAAGGAGGAGATGACGTCGAAGACGATCAGCACCAGCCGCTCGCCCTGCGCCGGCAGCCAGGCCGCGAGGATGCCGAGCGGCGTGCCCACCGCAAGCGCCAGCGCAATGGCGCTGAGGGCGACGGCCATCGCGACCGTCGCGCCATGCACAAGCCGGGAAAAGAGGTCGCGGCCCAGATGGTCGGTGCCGAGCCAATGATCTGCCGACGGTCCCGCGAAGCGGTTCATCACGTCTAGCCCATCGGGATCATGCGTCGCGACCCAGGGCGCGAAGGTCGCGGCGACCATCACCAGCAGCACGATCGCCCCACCGAATCCGCCCGGCAGCGTGCCGCAGACCCGCCGCAGCACCAGGCCGATGGAACGCAGCGTCCTCACCGTGCGGTGTCGCGTCGCATGCGCGGGTCGATCGCGGAATAGGAGAGGTCCACCAGCAGGTTCACCAGTACGAACAGCACCACCACCACCAGCACCGCGCCCTGAACCACGGGGAAGTTGCGGATCGAAATGGCGTCGTAGATCAGCCGGCCGAGCCCCGGCCGCGCGAAGACGATCTCCACCAGCACCGCCCCGCCCAGCAGCCGCCCGATGCCGAGGCCGAGCAGCGCGATGGTAGGGATGCAGGCGTTCTTCAGCGCGTACTTGTACGTCACCAGGCTTTCGCTGATGCCGTAGGCGCGCAGCGTGCGGATATATGGCTCGCCCATCACCTCCAGCATGGAACTCCGCACCAGCCGCGCGATGAATCCGACCCAGCCGAGCGCGAGTGCCGCGGTCGGCAGCACCAGCCGCTTCGCCTGGTCCCAGAGGTCGTCCGTGTTCCCCGCACCGAGCACCGGCAGCCAATCCAGCCAGATCGAGAAGACCAGCAGCAGCATGATCGCGACGACGAAGCTCGGCACGGCGATGAAGGCGACGGAGACGAAGGCCAGGAGGTTGTCCGCCGGGCTGCCGCGATGCGTCGCCGCGAAGATGCCGAGCGGCACGCCAGTTAGCACCGCCAGCCCGATCGAGGCGAAGGTCAGGATGAAGGTGTAGGGGATGACCGCCAGCACCATCCCTGCAACCGACCGGCCCGACAGCACGTCGACGCCAAGATTGCCCGCCAGCACGTTGCGGAAGAACAGCCAGAAGCGCTCAGGCAGTGGGCGGTCCAGCCCCATCTCGCTGATGAAGCGCCGTGCATATTCGGGCGTCGCCTGCGGCCCCAGCAGCGTCGCCGCGGGGTCGCCCGGCACCAGCGCGGAGAGCGCGAAGAGCAGCAGCATCGCCCCCAGCACGATCAGCACCGAGGTGACGAGACGGCTCGCGAGGTAGCGGGCCGTCCCGCGATCCACGGGTCAGGCCGCCGTGAAGCCGTCGTACTGCCAGTCCAGCCAGCCCGGCACCGAAGCCGGGCGGAGCCAGGACCGGTGCGCGACGAAGGAGACGTTGTTGGTCAGCCAGACGAAGGCGGCCGAGCGGTCCATGATCTGCTGCGCCTCGATCACCATCGCACGCCGACGCGCGGGATCGAGTTCCGCCGCGGATTGCTCGAACAGGCGGTCGAATTCGGGGCTGGCGAAGCGCTGCCAGTTCCAGGTGCCGATCTGGCTGGTCACGAACCACTGCATGACGAAGTTCGGGTCGAGCTTGCCGTTGAACACCGTCATGTACATCTCGATGTCGCGGCCGGCGTCGCCGCGGCCGGCCGACCAGAAGCCGCCGCCGTCGCGCGCATCGACCTCCACTGTGACGCCGACCTCCTGCAGCAGCGCCCGCGCGACCAGCGCCATGTTCTGGAAGGCCGGCTGGTTCAGCACCAGCAGCTTGACGCGGGGATTGCGCACGCCGGCCTCGGCCAGCAGGCGGCGCGCCTCCGCGACATTGCGGCGATAGACCGGCGCATCCGGCCAGTTGCCAAGGATCGGCGCGGGCACCAGCGCGTTCAGCCGCGGCGCCTTGCCGTTGTAGCCCGCGATCAGCATCTGGTCGACGTCGAGGCCGAGCCGGATCGCCTGTCGTACGCGCAGGTCGTTGAGCGGCGCCTTTTCCATGTTCATGCCGAGCCAGATGTATTGCAGGCCCGGCTGTTCGCTCACCGTCAGGCCCTGCACGCCGCGCAGAGGCTCGGCGTTGGTGGGCGGCAGGATCGCAAAATCGAGCTCGCCGGCGCGCAGCGCGAGTTCCGTCGCGCGGTGGTCGGGAATGAAGCGCACCGCGACCTCCTGGAAGGCCGGCTTTGTGCCGGCATAGGCCGGGTTGGCGCGCAGCGTCGCGCCGCGCTGGCGCTCCAGCGACGCGACCGTGTAGGGGCCCGATCCCACGGGCTTCGTGTTGTGCTCGACGCCGCGCCCCTCGACCGCGCGCTTGCTGGCGATGCAGCCCGACACGTCGCCGATCGCGATCGCCATAAGCCCGGCATTGGGACGCGCCAGCACGATGCGGCCGGTGTACTGGCCCGTGACCTCCACGCGCTCCAGCCCCGCCCAGTCGCCACGATAAGGCGAGGGGCGAGCACCGCCGGCGGGGTCCAGCCCGATACGCTCGATGGAGAACTTGACGTCCTCGGCCGTCATCTCGCCGAAGCCGTCGGTGAACATCTGGCCGGGCTTGAGGCGGAAATCGATCAGCGTCGGCGAGGTCTGCGTGAGCTCCGCCGCGGCATCCAGCTCCAGCTCGCCGGAGTTGCTCTTGTGCCTGGCCAGGCGCTGGTAGACGACGCGGCAGATGTTCCCGTCATGCGGGCCGGTGCGGAAGCCGGGGTCGACGACCTCGGGGTCGCGCTCAACGCGCACGGCGATGTTGGGGCGGGGGCCCGACTGGGCCTCGGCCCTGAAGGCGGGCATGGCGCCCGCGGCGCCGATCGCGACGGTGCCGGCCAGCAGATGGCGGCGGCGGATCTCGGTGCTCATGTCCCTCGTCTCCCGCATTGTCCCTGTCCTGGTATCGAAACCCAGGCCCGCCGCGTGGGCAAGCGCGAAGTCAGGCGAAGCGGTCCAGCACCTCGGCGACGGCCTCCACATCCGGCCCAGGCTCGCGATCCTCCGTCCGCGGTGGGAGCCGGGCGCGGATCGCCGCGTGCAACGGCGCCGTGTCGCCGCGCGCGGCACGTGCCACGTCCGCGATCGCCAGCCGGTCCTGCCCGAGGCGGAACGTCACCCGCCGAGCTCGTCACGCCGTTTCGCGACATGGTCGTCGATCGCTTCCTTCACCGCGGGATCGAGCGGCGGCGCCTCGTAGCCCGCGAGCATGCGTATCCAGATCTCCGCCGCGCGCTGCGTCGCGTCCTTGGCACCGGCGTCGCGCCAGTTCTCGAAATTCGACCAGTCCGACAGCATCGGCCGCCAGAACGCGGTCTCGTAGCGCGCGAGCGTGTGCGGGCTGCCGAAGAAATGTCCGCCCGGCGGCGTTGCGAGGATGGCGTCCACTGCCAGGTCGTCGTCGGTGAAGGCGACGGGCTTCAGCATCGCAGCCCAGGCGCGCAGCATCTCGGCGTCGATGATGACCTTCTCGAAGCTGGCGGCGAGCCCGCCTTCCAGCCATCCCGCGGCGTGGTTGATGAGGTGGGAATGGCTCATCACGCTGGCCCAGAGCGAGAAGCCTGTCTCATAGGCCGCCTGCGCATCCGCGGCCGGCGAGGCGCAGACCGCCGAGGACCGGTAGGGGATGCGCAGGGCGCGCGCGATCTGCGCGCCGCCGAGCGTGGCGTGCACGTATTCCGGCGTGCCGAAGGCCGGCGAGCCCGTGCGCATGTCGACGTTCGAGGTGAAGCCGCCGAGCACGCAGGGGCAGCCCGGCCGTATGATCTGCGCGAGCGCGATGATGCCCATCGCCTCGGCCGTCTGCTGCGCCAGCGCGCCCGGGAGCGTCACCGGCGCCATCGCGCCCATGAGCGTGAACGGCGTGATGACGATGGCCTGGCCGTGCTCGGCCAGCAGCATGATGTTGTCCAGGATCTCCTCGTCCACGCGGCGCGGCGAGTTTACGTTGGTCACTGTCATCAGCGTCGGGCGACCGGCCAGGCCTTCCGGCGTCGTGCCGTGCTCGATCGCCGACATCGCCAGCGCGTCCCTGGCCTGCACCAGCCCGACGCCGCGCGCGGCCCAAACGATGTCGCTGCATTCGACATGCGCGCGGTACATCTCGAGGTGGCGCAACGGCACCGGGATGTCCGTGGGCTCCGTCACCACGCCGCCCTGCCAGTGCAGCACGCCAAGCGCATGCGTCACCTTCAGGATGGAGCGGAAATCCTCGAGCGTGCCGTAGCGCCGCCCTCCCGCGAGGTCCGTGACATGCGGCGTGCCGTTGACCGGGCCGAAATTGACGACGCGCCCGCCGACATGCAGGTCGCGCGCGGGGTTGCGCGCGTGCAGGACGAAGTTCTCCGGCGCCTTGGCGCAGAGATCGCGGGCCAGCGCGCGGTCCAGCCGCACCATCTGCGTCGCGTCGTCCACCGCGGCGCCGTGTTTCCGGTAGATCTCCCGCGCACGCGCGGAGCGGATCTCGAGGCCGCCTTCCTCCAGGATGCGCGCGGCGGCGTCGAGGACCCTCTGAAGCTGCTCCGCGTCGAACAGCTCGACCGGCGCCCAGGGCACCTCCAGCCGGGGCAGGGGGGCCGTGCTGGCGGCAGCGCGGTTGCGCGCGGGGCGTTCGCGCCGGCGTGGCGTGTCGCTCATGCGCTTCTCCTGCGGCTGGCGCGGCGTTCCGCGCCTGCGGTCGGCGGCGGCTGCGCCAGAGGGCCGAGGGCTTCGATGATCGCGGCAATCGCCGGCCGCGGGCCCGTCGCGTGCGCATCGAGAGCCCGGCGCATCGCCGCGAGGTGCGCGGGCGTCGTGCCACAGCAGCCGCCGACGATCCGCGCACCGGCGTCCATCGCGAGATGCGCGTAGACCTCCATGATCTCCGGCGTGCCGGAATAGATCACGCTGTCGCCCAGCACGACGGGGATGCCGGCATTGGCTTTGGCGATCACGGGGACGGCGGGCTCGTCGCCGGCGATGCCGAGGACGGAGACCACGAGGTCCGCCGCGCCCACGCCGCAATTGGCACCGATCGCCAGCGGCTGCGTCGGCAGCGTCGCCGCGAAGCTCGCGAAGGCGTCCGGCATCAGCCCCATCATGGTGCGGCCGGCGGTGTCGAAGCTCGCGGTCAGTGTCCAGGGCAGGCGGGCCTGCGCCGCGGCGGCGGCAGCGGCGCGCATCTCCTCCGGCGCCGACATCGTCTCGATCCAGGCGACGTCGGCGCCGCCCTCGCAAAGCCCGGCGATCTGTTCCGCGAAGACCTCGGTCGCCTCGCCCTCGGTCAGCGGCCCCAGCGGGGCGAGCAGGTCACCGGTCGGGCCGACCGAGCCTGCGACGACCACGGGCCGGCCGGCCGCATCCGCGACCTCGCGCGCGATCTCTGCGGCGCGACGGTTCAGTTCGCGCGTGCGGTGCTGCAGGCCGTGCAGCGCCAGGCGCCGTGCATTCCCGCCGAAGCTGTTGGTCAGGATGATGTCCGCGCCAGCCTCCACGAACGCGCGGTGCAGCGCGGCGATGCGGTCGGGATGGCTATCGAGCCAAAGTTCCGGCGCCTCGCCATTCGCGAGCCCCATGGCGAAGAGGTTCGTCCCCGTCGCGCCATCCGCCAGCAGGACGGGCACCTCAGCCAGACGTCGCGCGAGCACGCCTGGCCTCCCTCCGACCGTCGCGCGTCACCATGCTTGCGAGCCGCGCCGGCAGTTGCGCGACCAGCGTCGTCTGCTCCGCATCCGTCATCGTCAGCCAGGCGCCGATCTCGCCACCCGTGCGGCCGCAGCCGATGCACCAGCCCGTGACGGCGTCCAGCACGCAGACCTTGTTGCAGGGGCTTTCGATCATGCGCGCAGCCGCAGCCCGTCGGGGTCGTGCAGCGGCTTCGCGGTGATCACGGCGCGGCATTCCTTGCCCAGGATGTCGATACGGAATTCGGCGCTATCCTCCGCCAGGTTACGCGGGACATAGCCGCAGGCGAGGCTCTTGCCGACCCAGTGACCGTATCCGCCGGAGGTGACGTGCCCCACAGGCTTGCCATCCTTCAGCACGACTTCGTAGCCCACGACATCGGCATGGGGCGCGTCCACGACAAAGGTGACGAATTGCCGCGCCGCACCCTTCTCGCGCTCCGCCAGCACCGCGGCACGGCCGGTGAAATCGACGTTCTTGCCGAAATCCACGAAGGCATCGAGGCCGGTTTCGCCGGGCGTGTAGTCCGGGCGGAAATCCTTGTTGAAGCTACCGTAGTTCTTCTCGAGCCGCAGCGAGGAGATGGCACGGCCGCCATACAGCGTCAGCGCATGCTCCTCGCCGGCCGCCATCAGATCCTCGAAGAGCTGGAGCTGGTAGTCCGGCGTCACCCAGATCTCGTAGCCGAGTTCCCCGGTGAAGCCGCAGCGCTGCACCAGAGCGGGCGACATCCCGACCGCCATCTCCTTCACCGCGAAGAACTTGAAAACGTCCTTCGACACGTCGGCGTCCGCGACCTTCGACAGCACGTCGCGCGCGCGCGGGCCCGACAGCGCGAGGCCCGTCAGCGTCGAGCAGACACTGCGGACCTGCACATCGTCGGGCGGCGACTGCATCCAGAACCAGCGCATGTGGAAGGCCTCGGCGAAGCCGGAGCCGACGATGAGGTAGCGGTCCTCTGCGATGCAGGCGATGGACAGGTCGCCCATGATGCGGCCGGCATCGTTGAGCATCGGCGCGATCGCCATGCGGCCTGGCCTGGGGATGCGGCAGGCGAAGACGCGATCGAGCCAGCGGCGCGCGCCGCGACCCGTCACCTCGTACTTGCCGTAGTTCGAGGTCTCGTAGAGCCCGACGCCGGTCCGCACCGCATGGCATTCCGCGCGCACATGCGGGAAGGCGTTGGAGCGGCGATAGGTCGGCTCCTCCACGGGCTCGACGCCCGGGGGCGCGAACCACAGCGCGTTCTCCAGCCCGAAATTCGCGCCGAAAACCGCGCCGCGCGCTTTCAGCCGGTCGTAGACCGGCGTGCGGCGAAAGGGCCGCGCGGCCGGCAATTCCTCGTTCGGATAGGCCAGGCGGAAACGCCGGCGGTAGTTCTCCTCCGTCTTGATGCGGGTGTAGCGGGGCGTGGCGAAGATCCCGAAGCGCGCCGCGTCCATCGCCAGCACATCCTGGCCGGGATCGCCGCGGTCCATCCAGCGCGACAGCACGAGCCCGATGCCGCCGCCCTGGCTGAACCCCGCCATCACGCCGCAGGCCAGCCAGTAGCCCGGCAGTCCCTTCACCGGCCCGACCAGCGGATTGCCGTCGGGCGCGAAGGTGAAGGGCCCGTTGATCACCTTCTTCAGCCCGACCTTCGCGAGCGCGGGAAAATGCCGGAAGCCGCGTTCCAGCTCAGGCGAAATGCGCTCGAGGTCGTTGGGCAGGAGCTGGCTGTGGAAGTCGTCCGGCGTGCCGTGCTCGGCCCAGGCGACGGCGGCCTGCTCATAGGTGCCGAGCAGCGCGCCCTGGCCTTCCTGGCGGAGATAGATCTCGCCGGTGAAGTCGCTGGTGTTGATGATCTCGCGATCGCGGCCCGCGAGTTCCGGCAGCGCGTCGGTGACGATGTAGTGGTGCTCATAGGCCAGCAGCGGGATGGTCAGGCCGACCATCTTCCCGACCTCTCGCGCCCAGAGGCCGCCGGCGTTCACGACGTGATCCGCGACGATCCTGCCCTTGTCTGTCGTCACCTCCCACCCGCCTTCTGCGCGCGGGGTCAACGACGTGACCTTGGTGTGGCGCTGCACCTCCGCGCCCAGCGCGCGGGCGGCGGCGACATAGGCCTGGGTCACCAGCCAGGGATCGACATGGCCCCCATCCTCGCGCCACAGAGCGCCCTTGAAGAATTCCTCGGCGATCAGCGGGTTGTTCTTCCTGGCTTCCGCGATGGAGATCAGCTCGGTCTGCATGCCGAGGTAGCGCGCGCGGCTGTGGATCAGCTTGAGGAAATCCATCTGCCCGTCGCTGGCCGCGAGGTAGAAGCCGCCATTGTGGTGGATGCCGCAGGACTGGCCCGTCGCAGCTTCCAACTCGCGATACAGGTCGAAGGTGTATTTCTGCAGCCGCGAGACATTGGCGTCGGAGTTCAGCGTCGTCACGCCGCCCGCGGCATGCCAAGTGGAGCCGGAAGTCAGCTCGTTCTTGTCGAGCAGCAGCAGGTCCCGCCAGCCGATCTTCGCGAGGTGATACAGCACGGAGCAGCCGACGACGCCGCCCCCGATGATAACGGCGCGGGCATGGGTTCGCATGGTCATGGGCTCTCGGCGGGCAGCAGCGCGCAGCCGAAGGGCGCGGCGGCGGCCAGCAGGAAATGCTCGAAGCTGTGGGCGAAGGTCGCGGGCACGAGGATGTCGAAGGTCGTTGCCTCCGCACGATAGAGGATCACGGCGACCTGCGCGATGGGCGTGCGCGCGACCGAGCCCGGGGGGAAGGCGGCGGGATGCAGGTCGAGCCGGCAGCCCCGCGACAGCACCTCCGCCGCCGCGGGGCCGGCTAGGCGCAGCATCGCGAGGCCGCCGGACTGGTCCACCGCGGCGGCGCGTTCGGGCGGCAGGTCCGGGCGGGCGCCGACCACGATTGCGGTGTCCAGCGCAAAGCAGAGCGCGAGGCCGTCGCCGAAGGGCGCGGCGCGGCCGGGCCGTAAGCCGAGATCGACGCCGCGGCGGGCGGAAACCTGGTGGAGCGGCGCCGCGACGCGCGCGATCGTCACGCCCTCATGCCCGGACACGGGCATTCTCCGGATCCACGCGATGCGGGCTGCCGATGACGACGCGCACCGCCTCGTCATGGACGGGGCTGTCGGCGGTCAGCACCTCGCCATGCCGTGCGGCGCCGCCGGCGAGCAGCGCCAGGCCGATCCAGCCTTCCTCCTCGGCGGCCATGCAGGCGGCGGTGACGTAGCCCTGGCTCGGGCCGGTGCCGTCAGACGCACGGAGATGCGCGCCGCCGCGCAGGCGATCCCCCGCGCGCGCCGGCTGGATGCCAACGAGCTGCAGGCGCTGCGGATCGCGCAGCCCCGGCCGCTCGCCCAGCGCGCGTCCCACGAAGTCGCCCTTCTTCTTCAGCAACTTCCCGAGGCCGAGATCCGCCGGCGTGGTCTGCCCGTTGATCTCGCCGCCCGTCACGTGCCCTTTCTCGATCCGCAGCACGTTCAGCGCGTCCAGCGCGTAGGGCCGGATGCCATGCGGCGCGCCGGCCGCGAGGATCGCCCCCCAGACCTCCGTCGCGCGCGTCGCGGGCACCGCGACCTCATAGGCGAGCTCGCCGGAGAAGGAGATGCGGAACAGACGGCCCGGGACGCCGGCGATGATCGCCTCGCCCGCCGCCATGAAGGGGAACGCGTCGTTCGACAGGTCGCGGTCCACGATGGCCCGCAGCACGCCCCGTGCGCGCGGGCCGGCGACGGCGAACTGCGCCCAATTATCCGCGACGTCGGTCAGGGTGACGTCAAGCTCCGGCCACACGGTCTCCAGGTGCCATTCCATATGCGCCAGCACATCGTCCGCCTTCTGCGTCGTGGTCGTCACCAGGAAGTGGTCGGGTCCGAGCCGGCTGGTGGTGCCGTCGTCGAACAGCATCCCGTCCTCGCGCAGCATCAGCCCATAGCGCGCGCGGCCGACCGGCAGCGTCGAGAAGGTGTTGGCGTAGATGCGGTCGAGGAAGGTTGCGGCGTCCGGCCCCTGCACATCCACCTTGCCGAGCGACGACACGTCGCACAGCCCGACCGCGCGGCGGACGTTGCGCGCCTCCTCCAGCACCGGCCGCCAGGAGGTATCGCCCGTCACCGAATAGACCAGCGGCCGCAGCCAAAGCCCGATCCGCACGAAGACCGCGCCGTTCGCCTCGTGCCAGTCATGCAGGGGAACGCGTCGTTCCGGTTTGAAGTGCTGCCCCACTTCGGCGCCGGCCAGCGCGCCCCAGGCGACCGGACGCACGAAAGGCCGCGGGCGCGGCAGGCCGACCTGTTCGATCGTGACATCGCGCGCAGTGGCGATGACGGCGGCGCCGACCAGGCCGCCGATGCGCCCCTGGTCGGTCGCCATCCCATGCGTCGTGTAGCGCTTGGCGTGTTCGGCATGCGCGTAGCCCTCGCGCACGGCGAGCCGCAAATCGTCGGCCGTGACGTCGTGCTGAAGGTCGACAAAGGCCTTTCCCGGCGCGCGGATCTCCGCGATCGGCGCGGGCGGCGCGGCCGCGACCGGTGCGCCCGGCAGCGGCACCTCGGCCGCGGTGAAGCCGAGCGATGCCAGCGCCGCGCGCGCTGCGCGCGCGCCATCCGCTGCGGCCTCGGCGAGCCCGAAGACGCCGCGCGCCGCGCCGGCGGCGGTGACGCCGTCGCGCGCGTCCTGCGGGACGAAGGCATGGATGGTGGCGTCCCACGCCAGCGTCAGCCCGGCCTGGTGCGCCAACGCGACCTCCGGCGTCCGACCACCGGCGACGAGCAGCGCATCCGCCTGGATAAAGTCCGCGACCTCCGTGCCGACCCGCCGCGCGCGCAGGCCATGGATTTCATGCGCGCCGTCCGTCCCACAGGCCTCCCACCCGTTCAGGACGCGCAGTCCCGCGCCGCTCGACCTGGCCGCCGCCGCGCTCTCCTCGCGCGGGTCCAGGATCGCGGCGATATCGATGCCGGCTTCAGCCAGCGCCAGGGCTGCCCAATGCCCGGAATCGTCCAGAGTGAAGACCGCGACGCGGCGCCCGACGGCGACGCCGAAGCGGCGCGCATAAGCCACCGCCGCGCCGGTCAGCATCACGCCGGGCCGGTCGTTGCCGGGGAAGGCGACCAGCCTTTCGGTCGCGCCCGTCGCCAGGATCGCGCGGCGCGCGCGGATCACGTGCAGGCGCTGGCGCGGCGTGGCGCCGGGCTCGTCGACATGGTCCGCGACGCGTTCCACCGCCGCGAAGACGCCCTGGCCATAGGCGCCGACCACCGCCATGCGCGTCCGCAACACGCCGGCCGGCAGCGCCGCAGCCGTCGCCTCGGCCCAGCCCGCGGCCGCGCGGTCCAGCAGGGCGCCGCCACCCCCAGCGAAATCCTGCTCGGCAAGGATGACGCGGGCGCCTGCCTCTGCCGCCATCCGCGCCGCGGCCAGCCCCGCCGGCCCGGCGCCCACGACCAGCACGTCGCAATGCGCGTGGACATGCTCGTAGCGATCCGGGTCCGGCGCCGCCGCGATCCGGCCCAGGCCGGCCGCGTGCCGGATCAGCGGTTCATAGACGTTCTCCCACCAGGACGCCGGCCATTTGAATGTCTTGTAGTAGAAGCCGGCCGGCAGCAGCGGCGAGAGCAGCCCGTTCACCGCGCCGATATCGAAGCGCAGCGAGGGCCAGCGGTTCTGGCTGGCGGCGACCAGGCCGTCAAACAGCTCCACCACGGTAGCCGGCGTGTTCGGCTCGCGCCGCGCGCCGTCGCGCAGTTCGACCAGGGCGCAGGGCTCTTCCGGCCCCGCCGTCACCACGCCGCGCGGACGGTGGTACTTGAAGGAACGGCCGAGAACGCGCACGCCATTCGCCAGAAGCGCCGAGGCCAGCGTGTCGCCGGCCAGGCCCGTCATGTCCCGCCCGTCGAAGCGGAAGCGCAGCGCCCGCGCGCGGTCCACCATGCCACCGGCAGGCAGGCGAAAGCCCGTCACGGCGGCGCCTCGGCCGGCGTGCCGACCCAGGCGATCTCATGCGTCAGGGTGTCGCGCCTGACCTTCAGTACGCGCCGGCAGCCCTGGACGTGGTGCCACCATTCGAGGTGCCAGCCCCGCGGGTTGTCGCGGTCGTACACATAGGCGACGAATGCATCGATGCCCGCATCCGGGGCCGGCCGCGCCAGCGTCGCGTCGCCGCGATAACAGAACTCCGCCTCGTCGCGCAGGCCGCAATGCGGGCAGGCAATGCGGTGCACGTCAATGCGCCCAGGGGTAGGGACCGACGCCGCGCTCGTCGATGGTGCGGCCCTCCCGGAAGCGCGTCAGGCCGAAATGTGCGGCGAGCGAATGCGGCGTGCCCGTCGCGACGAGATGCGCGGTGCAGAGCCCGCCCGCCGGCACCGCCTTGAAACCGCCATAGCACCAGCCGCCGTTGAGGTAGAGGTTCTCCACCGGCGTCGCGGAGACGATCGGGTTCCCGTCCATCGACATGTCCATCACCCCGCCCCATTGCCGCAGCACGCGAAGCCGCTTGAGCCGCGGCATCAGCGTGGCACCCGCGCTCAGCACCTCCTCCACTACCGGCAGGTTGCCGCGCTGCGCGTAGCTGTTGTGGCCGTCGGTCGGGCCGCCGAAGACCAGGCCGCCCTTGTCGGACTGGCTGACGTAGAAGTGGCCAGCCCCATAGGTGACGACGATGTCCAGGCAAGGCTTCACCGCCTCCGTCACGAAGGCCTGCAGGACATGCGTTTCCATCGGCAGGCGGAAGCCGGCCATGGCCGCCAGGCGCGACGAATCCCCGGCGACGCAGAGCACGACCTTGTCGGCCGCGACGGTCCCGCGCGTGGTCTCGACGCCCGTCACGCGCCCAGCGTCCACCCGGACGCCGGTGACTTCGCAGTGCTCCACGATGTCCACGCCGCGCGCGCTGGCGGAGCGCGCGTAGGCCCAGGGCACCGCGTCGTGCCGCACTGTGCCGCCGCGGCGCTGGAGGAAGCCGCCCAGCACAGGAAAGCGCGTGTCATCGAGCTCGATCAGCGGCGCGAGGCGCTTCACGGCCGCACGGTCCAGTACTTCGCACTCGACGCCCTCGATCCTCATCTGGTTGGCGCGCCGGGCGAAGAGGTCGCGCTGGCCGTCGGAGTGGAACAGGTTCAGCGTGCCGCGCTGGCTGACCATCGCGTTGAAGCCATGCGTCTGCTCGAACCGCTCCCACAGCTTCAGGCTGTGCTCGTAGAAGCGGACGTTCTCGGCGGCGAAATAGTTGGATCGCACGATGGTCGTGTTGCGGCCCACGTTGCCGAGCCCGATCGGCCCCTTTTCGATCACCGCCACGTCACTGATGCCGTGTTCCACGGCCAGGTGATAGGCGGTGGAGAGCCCATGCCCGCCGCCGCCCACCACCACCACGCGATAGCGCGCCTTCGGCGAGGCCGTGCTGCGCCAGGCGGGCCGCCACCCGGCATGGCCGCGCAGCGCCTCCCTGGCCAGGCCGAGCAACGAATAGGGGCTGGACGCAACGGCGGACATGCCGGGCGAAGGCTCCTCACGCATGCGGGATTGCTGCGCCACGCTGCGGCGTGACGGAGCGGATGTCCAGGGGGAGGATGTGACGTCCGTCTCGTCGCCGAGCCAGGCCACGTCGCCCTCCTGATCAACCCCACCTGCCTGCAGTCAGCCCGGACTTCATGAGCCAGGTTTCGCCATAGCCCTGCCCGAGGAGATCCATCCTCGCCTGGGAGCGGGCGCGCGCCATCTCGTGCTTCCCGAGGACGTTCAAGCGTCCTCCCCGGCAACGACGCGCCCGCGGCAGGGATTGCGGCCGATCCAGTAGCACAGCTCGGCCGGACGCGAGACGTCGAACAGCGAGAGGTCGCAGCGCAGCCCCGGCGCGAGCACGCCGCGGTCGGCCATGCCGAGCGCGGCGGCGGCGTTGACGGTGATGCCGCGCAGCGCTTCGGCGACGGTGAGGCGGAACAGCGTGCAACCCATGTTCAGCATCAGCAGCAGCGACAGCGCCGGCGATGACCCCGGGTTGAGGTCGGTCGCGAGCGCCATCCGCAGCCCCGCCGCGCGCATCGCGGCGATGTCGGGCCGGTGCGTCTCGCGTATGAAGTAGAAGGCGCCGGGCAGCAGCACGCCGACGGTGCCTGCCCGCGCCATCGCCGCGATGCCCTCGGCGCCGGCGTATTCGATGTGGTCGGCGGACAGCGCGCCATGGCGCGCGGCGAGCGCGGCGCCTCCGTCGTCGCGTAGCTGGTCGGCATGCAGCTTCACAGGCAGGCCAGCCTGCCTGGCGGCCTCGAACACCCAGGACGTCTCATCCGCCGTGAAGCCGATTGCCGTGTCGGTGAAGACATCCACGGCGTCGGCCAGGCCTTCCGCCGCGATGGCCGGGATGATCTCGTCGGCGACGACCCGGGCGAAATCGGCGCGGCGTCCCGCATACTCCGGCGGCACGGCGTGGGCAGCGAGGCAGGTCGTCGCGACCGCCACATGCCGCGCGGCGCCGAGCCGCCGCGCCACGCGCAGCATCCGCGCCTCGGTCGCGAGGTCGAGGCCGTAGCCCGACTTCACCTCGATTGTGGTGACGCCCTCGGCGAGCAGCGCGTGCAGACGGGGCAGGGCGGCGGCCACCAACTCGTGCTCCGTCGCGTCGCGCGTGGCGCGGACGGTGGAGAGGATGCCGCCGCCGGCTTTGGCGATTTCCTCGTAGCTCGCGCCGTTCAGCCGCATCTCGAATTCCGGCGCGCGGTTGCCGGCGAAGACGATGTGGGTGTGGCAATCCACCAGCCCCGGCAGGACCCAGGCGCCGCCGCAGCGCGTGGTGACCAACGCCGCGGAGGGCAGGTCGGCGCGGCGGCCGACCCAGGCAATGCGGCCGTCCTTGGCGGCGATCGCGCCGTCCTCGATCACGCCGAGGCCGTCACCCGTCATGGTGCAGAGATGGGCGTCGAGCCAGACGCGGTCGAAGGCGGTCACGCCGGGATCTCCACCAAGCCCGCGAGCACGCCAGATTCTACAAGGCGCTTCGCGGCTTCGATGTCCGGCGCCATGGCGCGGTCCTGGTCCCAGGGCCTGACCTGCTCGCGCAGCGCGGCATGCGCGACCTCGAGCACCGGCGAGGAGGTGAGCGGCCGATGGAACTCGATGCCCTGGCAGGCCGCCAGGATCTCGATGCCGAGGATGGTCGCGAGGTTCGCCGCCATCTCCGCCAGCCGCAGCCCGGCGGCGGTTGCCATGCTCACATGGTCCTCCTGGTTCGCGCTGGTCGGCAGGCTGTCGGTCGAGCGCGGGACGGCAAGCGCGCGGTTCTCCGCGGTCAGCGCGGCGGAGGTGACCTGCGCGATCATGAAGCCGGAATTCAAGCCGGAATCCGCGACGAGGAAGGCCGGCAGGCCGGAATTCAGCGCGGGGTCGGTCAGCAGCGCGATGCGCCGTTCGCTGATCGCGCCGAGCTCGGCGAGCGCGAGCGCGATGGTGTCGGCGGCGAAAGCGACGGGTTCCGCGTGGAAATTGCCGCCGGACAGCACGGCGCCGTCCTCGGTGACCAGCGGGTTGTCGGTGACGGCATTCGCCTCACGCAACAGCACGGCGGCGGCGTGATCCAGCAGGTCGAGGCAGGCGCCGGCGACCTGGGGCTGGCAGCGCAGCGAATAGGGATCCTGCACGCGTGTGTCGCCTTCCCGGTGGCTGTCGCGGATCGCGCTGCCCGCGATCAGCGCGCGCAGCGCGGCGGCCACGCGAACCTGGCCTGGCTGGCCGCGAAGCGCATGGATGCGCGGGTCAAAGGGTGTGTCGGAGCCGCGCGCGGCATCGAGGCTGAGCGCGGAGGCCAGCAGCGCCGCCTTCAGCAGGTCCTGCGCGGCGAACAGGCCGGCGAGCGCGAGCGCGGTGCTGACCTGCGTGCCGTTCAGCAGCGCGAGACCTTCCTTAGGCCCAAGGGACAGCGGTTCGATTCCCGCAACCGCCAGTGCCTGCGTGCCGTCGAGCACGCGGTCGGCGTGAAAGGCCTCGCCCTCGCCGATCAGGACGAGTGAGAGGTGCGCCAGCGGCGCGAGATCGCCCGACGCGCCGACCGAGCCTTTCGCGGGGATCGCGGGCAGGACATCGTGCTTCAGCAGCGCGAGCAGCGCGTCCACCAGCTGCGGCCGCACGCCGGACGCCCCGCGCGCCAGGCTCCTCGCCTTCAGCGCGAGGATCAGGCGCACCACCGGCGCAGGCAGGAAGGCGCCGGTGCCGGCGGCGTGGCTGCGGATCAGGTTGAGCTGGAGCTGCGCAAGCCTTTCCGGCGGGATCCGCGTGGAGGCGAGCTTCCCGAACCCGGTGTTGACGCCATAGAGCGCCTCGCCGGAGGCGAGCCGTGTCTGCAATGCGTCCACGGACGCCTGCACCCGCGATCGCCAGGACGGGTCGAGCGCGACCGCCGCGCCCGTCATGACGGCGCGGAGGTCGTGAAGCGTGGCGGCGTCGGGGGTGGTCATGGTCGTCTCCATCTTCCCCGCTTCCGCGCTTTCCCTCCCCCGCTTGCGGGAGAGGGAGGCGCTTGAGCAAGGGAGGGCACCTTACGACAGCATCGGCAGGTCCAGCCCAAACTGCCGCGCGCAATCCCTGGCGATGTCGTAGCCTGCATCGGCATGCCGCATCACGCCCGTCGCCGGGTCGTTCCACAGCACGCGCGCCAGCCTTCGCGACGCGGCTTCCGTGCCATCGCAAACGATCACCATCCCCGCATGCTGGCTGAAGCCCATGCCGACGCCGCCGCCGTGATGCAGCGAAACCCAGGTCGCGCCCGACGCCGTGTTCAGCAGCGCGTTCAGCAGCGGCCAGTCGGAAACTGCGTCGGACCCGTCCATCATCGCTTCCGTCTCGCGATTCGGGCTCGCCACCGATCCGGAATCCAGGTGGTCGCGGCCGATCACGATCGGCCCGATCTCGCCGCGCGCCACCATTTCGTTGAAGGCCAGGCCCAGCCTGTCGCGCTGGCCAAGCCCCACCCAGCAGATCCGCGCCGGGAGGCCCTGGAAGGCGATGCGCGCGCGCGCCATGTCGAGCCACTGGTGCAGGTGCGGATCGTCTGGGATCAGTTCCCGCACCTTGTCGTCGGTCCGGCGGATGTCCTCGGGGTCGCCGGACAGCGCGGCCCAGCGGAAGGGGCCGACGCCGCGGCAGAAGAGCGGGCGGATATAGGCGGGCACGAAGCCCGGGAACTCGAAGGCGTTGGCCAGGCCTTCCTCCTTCGCCATCTGCCGGATGTTGTTGCCGTAGTCGAGCACGGCGGAACCCATCCGCTTGAAGTCCAGCATGGCCTGCACGTGCCGGACCATGGACTTCTTCGCCGCCGCCGCGACGAAGGCCGGGTCCGATTGGCGCCTCGACTCCCACTCGTCGAGCGACCAGCCGGCGGGGAGATAGCCGTTGGCGGGATCATGCGCGCTGGTCTGGTCGGTGACGATGTCGGGCACGACGCCGCGCCGCACCAGTTCCGGGAAGACCTCCGCCGCGTTGCCGAGCAGCCCGACGCTGATCGCGCGCTTCTCCTCGCAGGCCTTGCGGATCATCGCGAGCGCGTTGTCGAGATCATCGGCGCGGTGGTCGAGGTAGCGCGTCTCCAGCCGCTTTTCGATCCGCGAGGGCTGGCATTCCACGGCGAGAACGCAGGCGCCGGCGAAGACGCCCGCGAGCGGCTGCGCGCCGCCCATCCCGCCCAGGCCGGCCGTCAGGATCCAGCGTCCCGCCAAAGAGCCACCGAAATGCTGGCGACCCGCTTCGGCGAAGGTCTCGTAGGTGCCCTGCACGATGCCCTGCGAACCGATGTAGATCCACGACCCCGCGGTCATCTGCCCGTACATCATGAGGCCCGCGCGATCGAGCTGGTTGAAATGTTCCCAGCTCGCCCAGCGCGGCACCAGGTTGGAATTGGCGATCAGGACGCGCGGTGCGTCCGCATGGGTGCGGAACACGCCGACGGGCTTGCCGGACTGCACGAGCAGCGTGTGCTCTTCGTCCAGGCGCTTCAGCACGGCGACGATGGTCTCGTAGCTCTTCCAGTCGCGCGCCGCGCGGCCGATGCCGCCATAGACCACGAGCTCGCCCGGGCGCTCCGCGACCTCGTCGTCGAGGTTGTTCATCAGCATCCGCATTGCCGCCTCGGTCGTCCATTGGCGGCAGCTGAGGTCGAGCCCGCGCGGGGCGCGGATTGCGGGGGCGTTGCGGAAGCGGTCGGTCATGCGGGGAAGCCTAACGCAAGACCACGACCGCTTGGAACGATCTCTCGTGCAGAAGGCGCGGCATCCGGCCCGCGAAGTGGACCGAGGCCGCGAATGCGGCTTGCCGCAGGCGGGGCGAGTGCGGTGCGGGAGGTAGAATGAGGAGTTGATCTCGATCGACGTGCACGGTGCGTTCAAGTGCCTCTTCGCCCTGAGACCAGTCATGTGCGTATCCGCCGTGCCAGGGCCCGTGCCGGCCCTGCCGACGAAGCGCCGCTCGACCGGTCGCCCACGCTTAGTGGCCGACCCGCCGGCGTGGCGAAACATGAATCCATGACTTCTCAAGATGTCCCGAAGGTTCCGGCCAAGCGTCATGCCGTGGCGGCGCGCAGGATCCCTCCACGTTCCGCACGCCGCGGGGCGCATCCGGAACATCCAGGAGAAGAGACCATGTCAGTCACGGCCGAGTTTACCAAGCCCCTGAAGCCCGCCCCGCAGCCGCGCCACGGCGTGGACACGCCGACGCTCTTTGCCACGCTCGACGTGGTGCGCGGCCAGCCGGAGCTCGCGAAGTTCCAGTTCCGTGCGGACAGCCGCTGGCTGTCAGGCACGCATATGCAGAGCACGATGGCCGGCTTCTACGGGGTCGGCGGCGAGCAGCAGCACAAGAGGCCGACCGTCGCCCATGGCGACCACCCGGCCATGCTCTGCGGCACGGACGAAGGCCCGACGCCAGTGGAATGGGTGCTGCACGCGCTCGCGGCCTGCCTGACGGCCGGCATCGCCAACATCGCCGCCGCGCGTGGCGTCACGCTGACCAAGGCGGATGCGAAGGTCGTGGGCGACATCGACCTGCAGGGCGTGCTCGGCCTGAACGAAAAGGTCCGCAACGGCTTCCAGGCGATCCGCGTGAGCTTCGAGGTCGCGGGCGATGCGCCGGCGGCGAAGCTCGAGGAGATCGTGCGCCAGTCCGTCGCCCGCTCCGCCGTCTTCGACATGCTGACTAACGGCGTGGCGGTGGCAGTGTCCGCCAAGGCCTGACGCAGCGGCCGTCGGCAGGGCGCCGGCGGCCTCCACGAACCGGAGCAAACTCCCATGCGCAGCACCGACGCCGTCGTGATCGGCGCGGGCCAGGCCGGCCTGGCCGCGAGCCACCAGCTCGGCCGCTTCGGCATCGAGCACGTCGTGCTTGAGCGCGGCCGCATCGCCGAGCGCTGGCGCAGCGAGCGCTGGGACAGCCTGCGGCTGCTCACGCCGAATTGGATGACGACCCTGCCCGGCCACGCCTATGCCGGCCCGCACCCCGACGGCTTCATGAGCCTGCCGGAGCTGATCGAGTTTCTCTCGGACTACGCCGCCGCCTTCAACGCGCCGGTGCTGGAGGGGATCGCGGTCGGCGCGCTGCGGCCGATCGGCGAGGCGTGGCATGTCGAGACGAATGCCGGCTGCTGGCGTGCACGCAGCGTGGTGGTCGCGACTGGTGCCTGCGCCCGGCCAGCCGTGCCGGACTTCGCCGCCACGCTCTCGCCCGCGATCCACCAGCTTCCTGCCAGCGCCTACCGCAACCCCGCCGCGCTGCCGCCCGGCGGCGTGCTGGTGGTGGGTGCCGCGGCCTCGGCTGTGCAGATCGCCGAGGAGCTGAGCGTGGCCGGGCGCGAGGTGGCGATCGCCGTCGGGCGCCACACCCGCGCGCCGCGGAGCTACCGCGGCCGCGACATCTTCTGGTGGATGCACCATGTCGGCCTGCTGGAGGACCGCGCGGAGGACCAGCGCGACCTCCGCCGCGCCGCGTCGCAGCCTTCCCTGCAGCTGGTCGGCGGACTGCCGCGGCGCGACCTCGACCTCGGGGCCCTGCGCGACCGCGGCGTGCGCGTTCTGGGCCGCGCGACCGGGGCGGAGGGCACGCGGATGCGCTTCGCCGACGACCTCGCCCTCAGCACCGCCGGGGCTCAGCGGCCGATGGAGAGCATGCTGGCACGCATCGACGTCGCGGCGGATGCGCTGGGCGCGCCGCAGCAGGGCTGGCCCGCGGCGCCCGGCGACTTCGCACCGACGCCGCCCGAGCTGGACCTGGCGGGCGAGCGCGTCGGCAGTGTGGTCTGGGCCACGGGCTATCGTCGCGACAATGGCTGGCTCGGCGCCGCCGGCCTGCTCGACGACTCCGGCGAAATCCGCCACCGGCTCGGCATCGGCGCGCTGCCTGGCCTGTTCGTGCTCGGGCTCCGCTTCATGCGGCGGCGCAGCTCCAGCTTCATTGGTGGCGTCGGGATCGATGCGGCGGTCATTGCCGGCGAGCTCGCTCGCCACCTCTCCCATCAGCCCAGCCGCGCGGCGGCCTGACCGTGAAGGACATCAACCATGTCACGCCATGACGTCGTGATCGTCGGCGCTCGCTGCGCCGGCGCGGCCACCGCCATGCTGCTGGCACGCAGGGGGCTCAAGGTGCTCGCGATCGACCGCGGCACCTATGGCGCGGACACCCTCTCGACCCATGCGATGATGCGCGGCGGCGTGCTGCAGCTCTCCCGTTGGGGCCTGCTGCCGCGGGTAATCGCCGCCGGCACGCCGGCCGTGCGCCGCACCAGCTTCCACTACGGCGCGGAGGAGATCACGATCGCGCTGAAGCCCGGCGACGGCGTGGACGCGCTCTACGCGCCTCGGCGGACCGTGCTCGACGCGCTGCTCGTTGATGCGGCCTGCGAGGCCGGTGCGGAGGTCCGGTACGGCGAGACGGTCATCGGCCTGCTGCGCGAGGGCGAGCGTGTAGCCGGCGTCGCGACGCTGGACGCGGAAGGCCGGCCGCGGGCGATCCACGCCGATCTCGTTATCGGTGCCGACGGCATCGGCTCCGCCGTCGCGCGTGAAGCCGAGGCAGCGGTGCTGCGCCAGGCTCGGCATGCCACGGCGACGGTCTTCGGCTACTGGGCGGGCCTCGAGATCGACGGCTATCACTGGCACTACGTCCCGGGCGCCAGCGTCGGCGCCATCCCGACCAATGACGGGCTGCATTGCGTCTTCGCGGCCGTCCCGCCGGAGCGCTACCGCGCGGCATTCCGCGCCGCGCCGGCTTCAGGGCTGCGTGCCGCGCTCCAGGCTGTCGCGCCGGCGCTCGCGGCGCGCGTGGAACAGGGACGCCAGTCCAGCGGCATATCCGCCTTCGCGGGGCGCCGTGGATTCTTCCGCCAGGCCAGCGGGCCGGGCTGGGCGCTGGTGGGCGACGCCGGCTACTTCAAGGACCCGCTGACCGCGCACGGCATTACCGATGCGCTGCGCGATGCCGAACTGCTGGCGGACGCAGTCGCGCGCGGCACGCCGCGTGCCCTGCAGGACTATGCGGCCGAGCGCGACGCGCTGTCCGTGCCGCTGTTCGAGACGACGGACGCGATCGCTGCCTTCGACTGGGACCTGCCGCGGCTGCAGTCCCTGCACAAGGCCCTGAACGCGGCGATGAAGCAGGAAGTCGCGGCGATGCTGGCGCGCGCGACGCATCTGGAGGAAGCGGCATGAACACGGATCCCTGGCGCCTGACGCTGGCGGGACGGCCCGAGATCGGGCAGCGCGCGGTGCGTCGGCGGCGCACGACGACGGAGGATGTCGAGCGCTTCGCCGCGATGACGGGCGACCGCAACCCCCTGCACTTCGACGCGGCGCTCGCGGAGCGATCGCCCTTCGGCGGGCTCATCGTGCAGGGCGGCGTCACCTCCGGCCTGCTGAACGCCGTCGTGGCGGAGGATCTGCCGGGCCCGGGCACGGTCTTCCTCGGCACCGAATGGCGCTTCCTGAAGGCCGTCCGCATCGGCGAAGCGATCGAGGCGGAGGTCGAGGTCACCGCGCGCCGTGACGACAAGCCGATCTGCACGCTGCACACCGTGGTGCGCAACGAGGCCGGCGAGACCTGCCTGGCCGGCGTCGCAACCACCTGGACGGCGCCGCTGAAGACCACCCCATGCTGAAGGAGACCGGGTGATGGGCACGGATGATACGCCACTGGTGCTGCGGCACCGGAGCGGCAGCGAGTGGATGCGCCACATCGCGGGGCAGGCTCTGCGCTGCCGCGCGGCGCGAACCAAGCGTGAGGAAGCCTGGCGGGAGGCGGAGCCCTTCCTCCCTTGCGGCTGAGCCCTTGTCAGGCGGCGGCGGGCGCGTGCTCCGGCACGCCGGCCCGCCGCAGCCCGTCTAGGAAAGGTTCGATCCGGGCGGCGTCGCGGCAGAAGAAGAAATCGCTCCGCGCCATCTCCAGCGAGTAGTCGGGCTGGCGTTCCAGCAGCGCGGCGACGGCCGCCCGAGCCTCCGCCGTCCGGTCGAGCAGGCCGAGCGCCGCGGCCTGCACGGCAAAGGGCCAGTGCTTCGCGTTCGGCACCCTGATCGCCTGGCGCGCCAGCATCACCGCGGCGTCGAGCTCGCCCAGGAAGAGATAGGCCATCGCGCGGAAGCCGAGGAAGCTCGCGAGATGCGGGTCGCGGGGGCTCAGCTCCGTCGCGCGCTCGATGCAGGCCACCGCCTCCTCTTCCCGCCCGCAGAACAGGAAGGTGAAGCCCAGCGCGTACCAGGCCTGGGCGAAGCTCGGGTTCAGCGCGACCGCTTCCTCAAGCCGCGCGATGGCCTCGTCGTAATCCTGCAGGAAGCAATGCGCGCGGCCCAGCACGCAAAGGTTCATGCTGTCCTGGTCGTCCAGCGCGACCGCCGTGCGCGCCTCGCGCAACGCCTGCGCGATCAGCGCGGGCCGATCCGCCGGCGGGCGCAGCACGGCGCTCTGCAGATGGACATAGGCGAGCGCGCCATGGGCGCGGGCGAAGCGCGGGTCGATTTCCAGCGCCTCGCGGAACATCGCCTCCGCCTCCTCCATTCCCGGCACGGTGAAGCCCCAGAGGTGCCACAGCCCGCGCTGGTAGCAGTCCCAGGCATCCAGGTGTTCAGGCGGGCGGCGCGCCGCAGCCTCGCGCTCCAGCCGGCCGAGCTCCGGCTCGATCGTGGCCGCGATCTGCTGGGCCATGCTCTCCTGCACGGCCAGCAGGTCGTCCAGGTCGAACTGGTAGGTCTCCGACCAGAGCTGGTGGCCCGTCTCGGCGCCGACGAGATCGGCGGTGATGCGCACGCGCTGCCCGCGGCGCAGCACGCTGCCCTGAACGATGTAGCGCACGCCGAGCGCGGCACCGATCTCGCGCGCCGACACGTCGCTGCCCCTGAAGGGCGCGCCGGAATGACGGCTCAGCACATCGAGCCAGCGCTGCCGTGCGAGCAGCCGGATGATGTCCTCGGTCAAGCCGTAGCTGAAATACTCGGTGTCGGGCTCGGTGCTGAGATTGGCGAAGGGCAGCACGACGATGGACGGGCGAGCGGTGGTCCGGCGGGGCACGACGGGCGGGGCGGGCGGGGCGGGCGCCTCCGTTTCGTCTTCCTTCGCTTCTGCCACGAAGCGGAAGCCGCGGCGATGGACGGTGCGGATCACCTCCTGCCGGTCGCCGTCGTCGCCGACCGCCTTGCGGGCGGCGTTGATCCGACTGGACAGGGCGGCTTCGGACACGATGCGGCCCTGCCAGATCGTGTCGAACAGCTCGTCCTTGCTCACCACCCTGTCGCGATGGCGGACGAGGTGCACGAGCAGGTCGAAGACCTGAGGTTCGACATGTACAGGCTGCCCGCCGCTGCGCAACTCCTTGCGCAGCAGGTCGAGCTCATGCTGCCCGAAGGCGATCTTCATTCCTGTAGATCCGATGCCGTCGTGGCCGGCAACACGACGGGCTTGCGATAGCCCAGTCGCCGTAGCCGGGCGTGTCACGCTGCCGTGAGGTTCTCCGCGCCAGCCAATATCCAGCAATTCTCAAGACGCGGGCAAGGCCGTGGCCAAGCGGCGCCGCGCCTGACGGCGCACAAGCCTCCCACCGCGCTCATGCGGCAAGGTGAAGGAGCACCGGCAATGACCAGGATCAGGAAAACGGAACCGAGGACGGATCTGCTGCTGCGGTTCGGGCACCTGGTGGGCGAGTGGCGTGCCCGCTCGCGCGACAGGGCGCTGCTCGCCTCACTCGGCCATCGGGAGTTGCGTGACATCGGCCTCAGCCCGGGCGAGGCGGCGATGGAAGCGTCCAAGCCGTTCTGGATGGTGTGAGATACCCGGCAGGACGCAAGCCGGACTCCGCTTCCGCCGGCGTCGGCGCTTCGCCCGAGAGCGGCGAGCTTAGCTGCTTCACGGCCCGCGCAGGGCTTCCCCTCCAGTCGGGCTTGTCAGCTCAGCTTGTCCACGCAGTCTTCAGGCGCTGGAACTCGAGACGGTAGAGCCCTCTCCGTACGGTCCCCTCCGCGCCGGCGGCGTGCAGGGCAGCGTCGGGCAGCAAGGACGCCAGCGCCTCGGCATCCGTGGCCTCGGCCAGGATGATCCAGCTAGGCGGCGCCGTGATGTCGCCGCGGCCCCTGCTTTCCGTCGTGCTGGTGCCGCTCGCCTCCGCGTCGGCGATGCAGAGATGCGCGCCAGTGACGCGGGGCTGCCCCGCCGCATCGCGCACCAGCGCCGCCACGGCGGCCTGCGCGGCAGGCAACGCGTCGAAGCGCAGGGTCAGCAGCACGCCGCCGACGCCGACGCCGCGGCTCTCAACCACCCGCGCCAGGCCCCGCGACGTGTCGCGGAAGCCCTGCGTCGCGCGGCGCGTCCAGGCGGTCGGCGCGTTCAGGCGGTTCAGATAGTCCTGGCCCTGCAGCACCTGCATACTGTCGGCCTCGTAGAGCGTGAAGAACTCCGGCTGCGTCGCCGCATCGAGTGCGACATAGCGGCGGCCGCGACGGAAGCCGGGGATGCCGACGCGCTCGGCCATGTGTTCATGCAGGTGCCAGGCGTAGAACTCCGCCCGCCCCTCCGGCGTCACGCCGTTCCAGATCGCGACCACCGCCTCGCCAGCAAGCATCCGCATCTCCCTCATTCGTACAGCCGGCCGCCCGACAGGTCGAAGACGGCGCCGGTCGAGAAGCTGCAATCGGGCCCGCAGAGAAAGGCGACCATCGCCGCCACCTCCTCCGGCTCCGCGAAGCGGCCCATCGGGATGCGGCGCAACTTGTCGGCCCGGATCTCTTCCGCCATCGACCTCTCCATCGCGGTGCGCACCACGGTGGGCGCGATGGCGTTGACCAGGATGCCCTCGGTCGCGAGTTCCTTGCCCAGCACCTTCGCCAGCGCCATCAGGCCGGCCTTGGACGCGGCATAGGGTCCGGACAGCGCGCTGCCTTCCTTTCCGACCGCCGATCCCGTCAGCACGATGCGGCCGCGCTCGGGCCCCGGGTTCGCGAGCATGCGCGGGATGACGGCGCGGCAGGTCAGGAAGCCGGAGAGCAGGTTAGCGTCCAGCACGCGCCGCACCTCTTCGACCGGCACCTCCCAGGCGCGGGCGGTCGGGCCGAGGATGCCGGCGTTCACCACCAGCACCGTGATGCGGCCGAGCGCGGCCTCCGTCTCCGCCGCAGCGTGCTGCAAAGCGGCGTCGTCGGTCACGTCCACCGCGATCGCCAGCGCCGTGCCAGGCACTTCCGGCGAGAGATCCCAGGACGCGACCTGGTATCCCTCGCGCGAGAGCCGCGCGACCACGGCGCGGCCTATGCCGCCCGCGCCGCCGGTGACGACCGCCGCACCCCTCACTGCGGCAGGAGGGCGTTGGTGTAGAAGGCCTCGGCCGGCAGCTCCGTGCGCAGCTCCTGGTATTCGCGCATCAGGCTCAGCGTCTCGGCCCAGTCCTCCGGCGGCATCCAGCCGATCGGCCGGTCCTGGCCGCGGGCCGAGCGCACCAGCGGCAGCCCGGCGCGAAGCTGCGCAAGCGAGAGGTCGCGCTCCATGTCCGGCTTTACGCGCAGTCCCGCGGCGATCGCGGCGTCCGGATCGCGTTCGGCCAGGTCGAAGGCGCGCTGGGTGGCGCGGATAAACCGGCGCACCATCTCGGGGTTCCGCTGCAGCGTCTCCCGCGTCGCGTGGATGGCGAGCCCCATCGTGTTCGCGCCGTTGTCGGCATAGAGGATCGATCGCACCGGCACGCCGCGCTGCGGCATGATCAGCGCCTGGTTCTCCACGCCGCCGAGCAGGCCGACGGTGCGGTTCTCCAGCGTCGCGACCAGCTTGCCGGCGCCGTCCACGCGCAGGAAGCGCACGGAATCCGGCGCCATGCCGTTGGCACGCAGCAGCGCGGGGAAGATCACCAGCCCGGCCTCACCGGTGGTGGCGGCGATGGTACGGCCGGCGAGATCCCGCATGGTGCGGATGCCGCTGTCCTCGCGGACGATGATCGCGAAGGGCGAGCGGTTCATAATGCCCATCACCGCCTGCAACGGCGCGCCGCGCGCCACGCCGTTGATGATGGAGGAGCCGTCCGAGAGCCCGAAGGTGTCGGAGCCTGCGGCGACGAGCTGCACCGCGCGGGCCGAACCCTGGCCCTCCCCAATCGTCAGCTCGATCCCGGCCTCGCGGTAGAATCCGCGTTCCACGCCGAGGTAGAAGGGCGTGTGGAAGCCGTAGAGCAGCCAGTTCAACCGCAGCGAAACACGGTCCTGCGCCGCGGACGGCGCGGCGCCGAGCAGCAGGGTCGCCATCGCGGCCAGCATCCATTTCATCATCCCTGTCCCTCCCTTCCTTTTCACAGCCCCGGCAGCTCACCCTCCGCGCGGCGGCGGGAGACGTGCCAGGGGATCGCGAGCCGCTCCGCAAGCTCCACCATCCCGTACAGCCCCAGCCCGAGCGCGGTCAGCACGAAGATCGCGGCGAAGCACATCGGCGTGTCGAGATTGCCGTTATACTCCAGCAGCAGGTAGCCGAGACCGCGGTCCGAGGCGACGAACTCCGCCACCACTGCCGCCGTCGCTGCCAGCGCCGCCGCCACCTTGAAGCCGCCGAACAGCACGGGCAGCGCCGCCGGCAGCTGCACCATGCGGAAGGCGCGCCAGCGCGTCGCGCCGGAGGAGCGCAGCAGCTCCGTCACCTCGCTCTCCAGGCTGCGGAAAGCCTGCAAGGCGCTGACGACGACAGGGAAGAAGCTCAGCAGGAAGACCAGCAGCACCTTCGGCATCAGTCCGAAGCCGAACCAGATGATGAAGAGCGGCGCGACCGCGATCTTCGGCACGATCTGGAAGAACACCAGCAGCGGATAGGCGATCTGCCGCGCCGCATCCGAGAAGGCGATGCCGAGCGCGATCGCGACGCCGAGAACCACCGCCGCGATGAAGCCCAGCATCATCGGCTGGACGGTGAAACTCGCGGCTTCCGCCAGCGAACGCCAGCGCGACGCGCCGTCCGCAATGACGCGGCTCGGCGCCGGCAGGATGTACTCCGGCACGCCGAAGGCACGGACCAGGATCTCCCAGGCGATCAGGAAGGCCACGAAGGCACCGGCGATGCGGAGCCGGGCCGCCCAGGCTCGCGAGGCGGGATTCATGCGGGCCTCCGATCCTCCCTCCGTCGCTGCCGTCTTGCGCGGGACGCTGCACCTGGAAGACTGTTCCCGCGCGGCAAGCGCCGTCAAGCGAGGGGGTGGGAACGCGGCATGCAGGATCGGGCGGGCGGCATCCGGGCCATGGGCGTCGCCAAGCGCTTCCTCACCCGTCATGGCGAGACGCTCGCGCTGGACGCTTTCGACCTCGAGGTGCCAGCGGGCGAATTCCTTGCCGTGGTCGGGCCCTCGGGCTGCGGCAAGTCCACGCTGCTGCGCCTGGTCGCGGGCCTCATGCCGCCCTCTTCCGGCCGCGTCGAGGTGTTCGGCAGGCCCGTCACGGGCCCGGTGACCGCGCTCGGCATCGTCTTCCAGCATCCGGTGCTGCTGGAATGGCGCAGCGTGCTCGGCAACGTGCTGTTCCAGGCGGGCATCCGCGGGCTGCGCGAGGCCGCCTACCGCGACCGCGGCATGGCGTTGCTGCGCCAGGTCGGGCTCGAGGATTTCGCGGAGCGCCATCCGCACGAGCTCTCGGGCGGCATGCGTCAGCGCGCCTCCATCGCGCGCGCGCTGCTGCACGACCCGCCGCTTCTGCTGATGGACGAGCCCTTCGGCGCGCTGGACGCACTGACACGCGAACAGATGCGCCTCGACCTCGAGGCGTTGTGGCTGCGCACGCGCAAGACCGTTCTCTTCATCACGCACAGCGTGGACGAGGCCGTGCTGCTGGCTGACCGGGTGGCAGTGATGTCGCCGCGGCCCGGCCGGATAGAGCGGTTGCTCACGGTGGATCTGCCGCGGCCGCGCGGGCTCGCTGCGCGGCGCGACCCGCGCTTCATCGCCGCGGTCGAGGAGGTGACGGAGCTCTTCCTGGCCCGTGGCGTGCTGCACGGGGCGGCGCCGTGACTCCGGCCGAGCGCGTCGCACCGATCCTGGCCGAGCAGGCCGCGCTCTTCGCCGGGATCCCGGCCGAAACGCTGGAGGCCGCGGTTGAGGCGATCGCCGCCGCGCCGCGGGTGCTGGTCTGGGGCAATGGCCGGACCGGCTACGCGCTGATGGGGCTCGCGATGCGGCTGTTCCATCTCGGCCGCGACGCGCATTGGGTCGGCGGCATCACCACGCCGCCGCTGCGTGCGGGTGACCTGCTGCTGGCGAATGCGGCGCGTGGCGACCTGCCGAGCACGGTAGCGTTCCTGCGGCACGCCCGCAGTCTCGGTGCGCGGTGCGCGGTTCTGACGGCAGCGGAACGCGGCGCCGCCCTGGACGCGGCCGACCTCGTGCTGCGTCTGCCCGCGCAGACCTGGGATGGTGGTTCGGTGCTGCCGCTCGGCGGGCAGTACGAGCTGGCGCTCTGGCTGTTCGGTGACCTCGTTGTGCAGCGCCTGATGGAGCGCGACGGCATTCCGGCGGGAGATCTGGCCGCCCGGCACGGAACGATCGGATGACGATGACGGCGAGCACTTGGCTCGACAGGGCGGGAACGCACACTGGTCCGAACACAGGCCTTGCCGGGCGTGACGAGCGCCGTACGGTGCAGCGGGTTCCTCCGCGCGAATGAACGCCATACCGAGGGCGATCAGTCCCTGGCGGCCCAGAGCAAGCCGCGCCGGAGGATGGTGCGCATCTCCGACACCTGGAACTCGGACGCGACATGGCCGAGCGAAGAGTAGAAGTACTGCTCGGAGCGGTACGGGAAATCCTGGATTGCCTGCATGATGGGGTCGTCGGGGCGCGTGATGGTGATGCGGTAGTCCACGATGTTCCCGGGATGCGCGACCCACTGGCCTCCGACGATGAACTGGTACTTCACCTCGTTGCGGAAGCTGTCAGCCATCTGGCCGTGGAAGCCGCCCATGCCAACGCCGGATCGCACGCCGGCCGACAGGCCCTCTACCTCCTCCTTCGCTATCGTGCACGTCACCATCGGCACGATCAGGTCAAAGCGGGGCAGGGCCGGATCGGCATAAGCCTCGGTCGTGTTCTCCATCGCCACGTCGAAGCCTTCCTCGCGCAGCATCGCCCCCACGATCGTGGCGCATTCCGCGGGTTCGTGGCCGGGCCAACCGCCCCAGACGATCAGGGCCTGCTTCGTCATCTCCGGCTTCCTTCTCGTCAGTCGAGTTCACCCAGAACGGAGCGCGGCGGGAGGGCGGCCGGGCGCTCGCAGCGGCTGTGGGTGTCGATCGTGCGGCCCGCCTCCCCGGACCGTCCGAATGCTTCCATGACCTCGAGCACATGGAAGGCCACGTCGCCGCTGCAGCGGAGCGGCCGGCCGGCGCGGATTGCGCGCGCCATGGCGGCCAGACCCAGGATGCGAAAGTTGCCGTCGGCGAAGCCGTGGGAGAGCGGGATGTCCACGCACGGCTCGCGCCGGCGCGCGAGCGACACGGCGCCCCCGAAGCGGTTGGGATCGGGCACGACCAGGCTGCCCTCTGTGCCATAGATCTCGATGTGGCCGTGCCGGTGCTGCCAGACGTCGAAGCTGGTGGTGACCGAAACCACCGCGCCATTGGCGAAGTGCAGCAGCCCCGTGACATGGGTCGGCGTCGCGACCTTGATCGCCTCACCCGTCTTCGGGCCGCTACCGACGATGCGTTCTGCGAAGCCCGTGGTGACCGATCCCTGCACGCGCGCCACGGGGCCGAGCAGGTTCACCAGGTTCGTCAGGTAGTAGGGGCTCATGTAGAACATCGGGCCGCCGCCGGCGGCGTAGTAGAAGGCGGGAACCGGATGCCAGTGCTCGTGGCCGTGATTGAGCATGAAGGCCGTTCCAGAAAGCGGCGCACTGATTGCGCCCTCGTCGATCAATCGGCGGGCGGTCTGGTGCCCGCCGCCGAGGAAGGTGTCCGGCGCGCAGCCGACGCGCAGCCCGGCCGCTCGCGGCTTCCTCGATCAGCGGTCGCGCCTCGACGGTCGAGGTGCCGAGCGGCTTCTCCGTATGGATATGCTTGCCGTGTTGGTTCGCATCGAGCGCGACGGGCACATGCGCCTGCGGTGTGGTGAGATTCAGCACCACCTCGACGTCGGGATCGTCGAGCAGCGCCTCGACGCTGACAGCTGTCAGGCCGAAGTCGGCCGCACAGCGCGCCGCGGCGTCCGCCTTGGCGTCGGCGCAGCAGGCGATCCGGAATTTCGGGGAACTGCGCGGCGCCGGTCAGGTAGGCGCCGCTGATGTTGCCGCATCCGATCAGGCCGACCGCCACCGGCCTCATGTGGCGTGCGGCGGCGATGTCGCGCGCGCGGCGCTTGCCGACCCCAAACATATTGGCAAGACTGATAAAGTCCCGGTCAGCGGGACGCTATCGCCCGGACGAGCAGCAGGGAAGGCTTCCGCATACCGATGACGTCGACCGGCAATCCGACACCCCGTCGTGCCTTCCTGACCGTTGTGCCGGAGGAGGATGCCGGCGTCGTGCGCGGCATTGCCTCGCCGCTTCGCCTCGACATCCTGCGGACCCTGCGGCAGGCAGGCCCGCTGAACGTGAACGGCATCGCACAGCGGCTCGGCCTGCCGCAATCCACGGTGGCCACGAACATTCAGGTTCTGGAGGAGGCCGGTTTGGTGCACACCGAGGCCGCCAAGGCGAGCAAGGGTCAGCAGAAGTTCTGCTCGGTTCGCTTCGACGAGATCGTCATCCGCCTCGACGGCAGCCCGGTGCAGAAGGAGCCCGATGCGGTGGAAGTGGCCATGCCGATCGGCCTCTACACCAGCTACGACGTCAGCGCGCCCTGCGGCCTCTGCTCGACCGAGGGCATCATCGGGCCGCTCGACGTGCCTGACGGTTTCCTCGATCCCCGGCGGATGCGCGCGGCGCTGATCTGGTTCGGCCGCGGCTTCGTGGAATACAAATTCCCGAACAACGCAAAAGTGCTGAAGGCGGGTCCCGCCGCGCTGGAGTTCAGCCTGGAACTGTCGTCGGAGGTGCCGGGCACCAATGCGAACTGGCCGTCGGACATCTCGCTCTGGGTGAACGGCACGAAGCTCGGCACCTGGGTCTCCCCGGGCGACTATGGCGACAGGCGCGGGCGGTTCACGCCGGGCTGGTGGAAGCTCGGGGGGTCGCAATACGGCGTGCTGACGACCTGGCGCGTGACGGAGCGCGGGACCTATGTGAACGACAAGCGGCTCTCGCCGATCACGCTTGGCGAGCTCGCGCTCGATGCGCACCACTCCATCCGGCTGCGCATCGGCATCGAGGAGCGCGCCAAAAATCCCGGCGGCGTGAACATCTTCGGGCGCGGCTTCGGCAACCACGACCAGGACATCGTGATGCGACTGCAGCTGAAGCGCGGCTGACATCGCGGCATTCATATCAGCTCCACTGATCCTTACCCAATGCATTGTTGACGGCGGCCGTGACACGCGCCTAGCCTTCGCGCGGACCGCTGGACAACAGACGGCATCAGGTTTGGGGAGTGGACGGCCATGAAGCTGACCAGGCGCGCGGCGATGCTTTCGCCGCTGGCTCTCTCGGCGATCGCTCATCTGCCGGCAGAAGCGCAAGAGATCATCGCCGGCCTGCCGCGGCGCGAGACAATCATCCTCGAGAACCCCGAAGGCACCATCCGCAATGCCGGCTGGTTCAACATCTGGGCGATCAACGCGGGTGGCCAGTCCACCGGTCTTCATCAGTTGGCACTCGACACGCTTTGGTACATCGACCCCGAGCGCGGGATCGACGGCCAGGCCTGGGACAACTCGCTGGCCGCAGCACCCCCGGAATACAACGCCGACTTCACCCGCATGACGGTGCGGCTGCGCGACGGCATCTTCTGGAGCGACGGCGTCGAGTTCACCTCGGCCGACGTCGCCTACACCGTCGAGGCGCAGATCGCCAACCGCGCGATGCGCTGGAGCGCGATCCTTGCGCGCAATGTCGAGAAGGTGGAGACGCCGGACGCGCGGACGGTGGTGTTCCAGCTGAAGGAGCCGAATTCGCGCTTCCATGCCCAGTTCACCGTGCGCTGGGGCGCGATCTGGATCATGCCGAAGCATGTCTTCCAGGGGCAGCAGGACATCGCGCGCTTCGACTTCAATAAGCCGGTCTCGCTCGGCGCCTACGCGCTGCACAGCTTCGACCCCAACGGCAAGTGGTACATCTGGGAGAGGCGCGCGGACTGGCAGCGCACCACCATCGCGCGCTTCGGCCAGCCCGGGCCGCGCTACGCCGTCTATGTCGATCCCGGCCCGCCGGACAAGCGCGTGATCTCCATGCTGAACCACGAGATCGACGTGGTGCACGACGTGGCGCCGGAGGGGATGTTCACCCTCGCACGGCAGTCTCAGACCGCGCGTGGCTGGTTCCGCGGCTTCCCCTTTGCGCATCCCGACCCGACGCTGCCGGCGCTGCTGTTCAACCACCAGAACCCGCTCTTCCAGAACCACGACGTGCGCTGGGCGCTGGCGCTGCTGATCGACATCCGCGCGGTGTCCATGGCGTCTTATCGCGGCGCGGCGACGATCTCCGCCATCGCGGTGCCGCCGACGGGCACGCATCCCGCGGACTATCACGCGCCGCTCGAGCCCTGGCTGGCAAGTTTCGAGCTCGACACCGGCAAGCAGAAGATCAAGCCCTATGACGCCGCGATCGGACGGTCGATCGCGGATTCCCTGCGTCCGACGCTGCGCGACCAGATCCCGACCGACCCCGAGCAGATCGCCAAGTCCTTCGGTATGGGCTGGTGGCGCGTGAACCAGCAGGCCGCGACCGAACTGCTGGAACGCGCGGGCTTTCGCCGCCGCAACAACCAGTGGCAGACGCCCGACGGCCGGCCCTTCTCCTTCCGCATGATGGTGGAAGGCGACACGCGGCCCGTGATGACGCGCGCCGGCACGATGATCGCACAGAACTGGCGGCAGTTCGGCATCGATGTCCGCATGGATGTCGCACCGGGGACGCAGATGCTGGACCGGCGCAGCGCCGGCGACTTCGATACCTTCATCGGCTGGTCCGTCGAGACCTATGGCGGCCATCCCGACCTGGCCTACTTCCTGGACAGCTGGCATTCCGCCTTCGTCGCGCAGCCCGGCCAGCCGCAGCCGCTGCGCAACTGGCAGCGCTGGTCCAACCCGGAACTCGACGCGCTTATCGTGCGGCTGCGCGGCATCGCCTTCGACGATCCGCGCGCGAAGGAGATTGGCCACGACTACGTCAAGCTGATGGTGCGGGAGATGCCGATCATCCCGCTGATGGCCTACAACGTGTTCACCACCATGGACGAGAACAGCTGGACCGGCTTTCCCACGGCGGAGAACCCCTACACCAACCCCGTCACGAATTGGGGCAATTCCCGCTACATGTTCACGCGCCTGCGCGCGAAGTCCTGAACGGGGAATGCGGGGCGGCCCGGCGCCGCCCCGTCGCCGCACAGCAAGGGAACGGCTTATGCCGGCCTATGGGCGCTATCTGCTGAAGCGTCTGGGGCAGTTCGCCCTGGTCGTCTTCATCGGCCTGAACATCACTTATATCGTCAGCCACGCCACGCCGATCGACCCCGTCGAGCAGACCGTCGCCGCGGTGACCAACTTCGGCAACACAAGCCCGGCCGCGATCGAGGACATGCGGCAGTCGCTGCGCGAGCTCTACGGCGTCGGCGGCAATCCGCTGCAGCAGTATCTCGGCTATTGGTGGCGGGTGCTGCGGGGCGATTTCGGGCCGTCGCTGTCGGCCTTCCCGACGCCAGTCTCGACCCTGATCGGCCGCGCACTGCCCTGGACGGTCGGGCTGTTGCTGGTCTCGACCGTGCTGGCCTGGGTGATCGGCAATGTGCTCGGCGCGCTGGCCGGCTATTTTCCGCGCAGCCGGTCGCTCCGGCTGTTCGGCGTCCTGGCGATGGGGCTGCATCCCATCCCCTACTACATCGTGGCCTTCGTTCTGCTCATCCTGTTTGGCTTCGTCTGGCCGGTGCTGCCGATCACCGGTGGGTCGGGGATGAACATCCGCCAGGAATGGTCGGCGCAATTCATCCTCAGCGTGCTCCGCCATTCCATCCTGCCGGCGCTGTCGCTGGTGCTGGTCGGTATCGGCGGCTGGTTCGTCGGTATGCGCGCGCTGGTGTCGAACGTGGTGACCGAGGATTACGTCACCTATGCTGAACTCGCGGGCGTGCCGAAGCGGCGGATCCTGTCGGCCTATGTGATGCGCAGCGCCATGGCGCCGCAACTCACTGGCCTCGCCATGTCGCTCGGCGCCATCTTCAACGGTGCGATCATCACCGAACAGGTCTTCGGCTACCCCGGCGTCGGCACGCTGCTGGTCGAGGCCGTGCACAAGGGCGACTACAGCCTGGTGCTCGGCATCGCGACCGTCTCCATCGTTGCCGTCGCCGCGGCTGTGCTGGTGATCGACCTCTTGCATCCCCTCATCGACCCGCGCGTCCGCTCGGCCGAGGCGACGGCCTGATGCTCGCCATCCTCCGGGACCTCTTCCGTACCAACCGCGAGTTCACACTGGGTGCGCTGCTCACCGGCATCGTGGTCGCGGTGGCTCTTGCCTCCTTCGCGTCGCCCTATCCGCCGCTCGACGTCTATGTCGTGCCGCCCGACGTCCCACCCGGTGAGGATTTCCTGCTCGGCACGACTTCGCGCGGACAGGATGTGTTCTGGCAGCTCGCCGCCGCCACCAGGAACACGCTGCTCTTCGGCGTCGCGGTCGCCATCATCAGCCGCATCATCGCGCTGACGGTTGGCCTGACCGCGGGCTATCTCGGCGGTATCGTGGACCGCGTGCTGATGTCGATCAACGACACCTTCATGGTCGTGCCGCTGTTTCCGATCCTGGTGCTGTTCTACTTCGTGCTGCGGGACAGCATGTCCTGGGGCCTGCTGGCGCTGGTGATGGCCTGCCTCGGCTGGGCCTATGACGCGCGGCTGATCCGGTCGATCGCGCTGAGCCTGAAGACGCGGGAGTTCACGCGCCAGGCCGTGTTCTCCGGCATGGGCACGCGGCGCATCCTGACGCAGGAGCATCTGCCTTATGTGCTGCCCATCGTCTTTTCGACCACGCTGAACAATTTGAACTGGTCGATCGGGCTGGAGGTGACGCTCTCCGTCCTCGGCTTCACCGACGTCAACACGCCGACCATCGGCGGCATGGTCTATTGGGCCAACCAGCACACCGCGCTGGTCGCGGGCATCTGGTGGTGGATCGCCGCCCCCGTCGTGCTGGTCGCGATGCTGTTCATCGGACTCTACCTGCTCGCGAGCTCGATGAACGAGTATATCGACCCGCGCTCGCGCCTTGAGCGGATCGGAGGCGGGGCGTGAGCGCGCTTGCTGCGACCGAACCGCGACCCGAGCCGGCCGAGACGCCGGCGCTGTCCATCCGCGACCTCGAGGCGTATTACCGCGTCGCCCATTTCGGCATCCGCCGTGAGGTGCGCGCGGTGGACGGCATCACGCTGCAGGTCGGACGCAACGAGATCTACGGCCTCGCCGGCGAGTCGAGCTCCGGCAAGAGCACGCTGGTCAAGACCATCGCGCGCGCCATCCGCCCGCCGCTGTTCCATGCCGGCGGCGAGGTCGTGTTCGACTTCGCCGGCCCGGGCCGCGTCTCCGTTTACGACGTGCCGGAGGAGGCGATGCGACGCCTCCGCTGGCGGCACCTGTCCTACATCATGCAGGCCTCGATGAGCGTGCTGAACCCAGTGCGGCGAGTACGGCAGAGCTTCGACGACTTCGCCTTCCGCCACATCGGTGGAAGACGCGACGAGTTCTGGTCGCTGGTGGAGCAACACCTGGAGCGGCTGCACCTGTCCGCCGCCGTGCTGGACGCCTACCCGCATGAACTTTCGGGCGGCATGCGCCAGCGCGTAACAATTGCGCTGGCGACAATCTGCCGCCCCGACTTCGTCATCGCCGATGAGCCGACGACCGCACTCGATGTCGTCGTGCAGAAGGGCGTGCTCGGCATGATCCGGGAGGTGCAGCAGCAGATGCGCTCCTCCGTGCTGTTCGTGACGCATGACATGGCGGTGCATGCCAACCTCACGGACCGCCTCGGCATCATGTATGCGGGCCGCCTGGTGGAGGAGGCACCGACCTCCGCGCTGTTCCGCGGGCCGCGTCATCCCTATACGCGCCACCTGGTCGCTAGCCTGCCGCGCATCGGCGACCGGTCGCTGCGAGTGGGGCTGGAAGGACGCCCACCCAGCCTCGCCGACCCGCCGCCGGGCTGCCGCTTCCATCCGCGCTGCCCGCTGGCGATGCCGGTCTGCGCACAGGAATCGCCGCCGTTGGATCACGTCGCGCCGGGCCATCGCGTGGCCTGCCACGCCGTCGCGATGGGCAAGGCATGACTGCGCTGCTGGAGGTTCGCAACGTCGGACGCCGCTTCGGGGGCGGGCCCTTCTCGCGCCGCGAGGTGCGTGCGGTCATCGACGTCAGCTTCACCCTGGAGTCCAGCCGGCCGGAGATCTTCTCGGTGATCGGCGAGTCCGGCTCGGGCAAGACCACGCTCGCCCGCATGATCCTGCACGACATGGCGCCGAGCCAGGGGCAGATCCTGTTCCGCGGCCGCGACCTCTCGACCATCCGCAGCGGCGCCGACCGGCTGGCCTTCATGCGCGCGGTCCAGCCGATTTTCCAGAACCCGTTCGAGGCGTTCAACCCGCTGAAGCGCGTGGACCGCTACCTCTACGCCGCCGCGCGGACCTTCGCCGGCGCCGCAACGCAGGCGGAGACGGAGCGCCTGGCCGACGTGGCGCTGCACCAGGTCGGGCTCTCGCTGGCCGAGGTGAAGGGACGCTTCCCGCATGAGCTCTCCGGCGGCCAGCTGCAGCGCACGGCGATCGCGCGCGCGCTGGTTCCGAAGCCCGCGCTGATCGTTGCGGACGAGCCGGTCTCGATGATCGACGCCTCGCTGCGCATGACGGTGACGAACCTGTTCCGCTCGCTGCGCGACGAGCTCGGGGTGTCCATCGTCTACATCACGCACGACCTCGCCACGGCCTACTACGTGAGCGACCGGATCATCATCATGCGCAGGGGCGAGGTGGTGGAAAGCGGCGACGCGGCCGAGGTGCTGCGCGCGCCGCGGCATCCCTACTCCATCCTGCTGAAGGAATCGGTGCTGTCGGTGGACGGCATCACGGGCGGGGATGCCCTTCCGTCCCACGCGACCACCTGACACGAACGGGGAAACGCATGCGCAAGGTAGAGGCCCTGGTGGACCGCGACTTCACCGTGGGAGAGACGGACCGTCGCCTGTTCGGCGCCTTCGTCGAGCATCTCGGCCGCTGCGTCTATGGCGGCCTCTACGAACCCGGGCACCCCACCGCCGATGCGCATGGCTTCCGCGGCGACGTCATGCAGCTGGTCAAGGAGCTCGCGCCGACCATCATGCGCTATCCCGGCGGCAATTTCGTCTCCGGCTACAACTGGGAAGACGGCGTGGGCCCGAAGGACAAGCGGCCGCGGCGCCTCGACCTCGCCTGGATGTCGACCGAAACCAACGAGGTCGGCACCAACGAGTTCATGGACTGGTGCAAGGCCGCGGGGATTGAGCCGATGATGGCCGTCAACCTCGGCACTCGGGGCGCTGATGCCGCGCGCAACCTGCTGGAATACTGCAACCATCCGGGCGGCACGCATTGGTCCGACCTGCGACGTCAGCACGGCTGGGAACAGCCGCATGGCGTGAAGTTCTGGTGCCTCGGCAACGAGATGGACGGGCCGTGGCAGATGGAACGCAAGACCGCCGACGAATACGGCCGCGTCGCGGCGGAGACGGCCAAGCTGATGCGCTGGGTCGATCCGACGATCGAGCTCGCGGCCTGCGGCTCCACCTCCCGCACCATGCCGACCTATGGCGCGTGGGAGAACACGGTGCTGGAGCACACCTTCGACTTCATCGACTACATCTCGCTTCACACCTACCTCAACGACTATGCCGAGGACACCGCGGCCTTCCTCGCCAGCCCCGACCTCATGGATTCCTTCATCGAGGAGGTGACGGCAATGGCGGATGCCGTCGCCGCGCGGCGCCGGTCGCGCAAGCGGCTAATGCTGAGCTTCGACGAGTGGAACGTGTGGTACCGCACGCGCCGGCGGCCGGCCGACCGGGTGAAGCCAGGCTGGCCCGTCGCGCCGCACATCCTGGAAGAAGTCTACACGATGAAGGACGCGCTCGCCTTCGGCGGCGCCTGCATCGCGCTGCTGAACCACGCCGACCGCGTGAAGGTCGCGTGCCTCGCGCAGCTCGTGAATGCGATCGCGCCGATCATGACCGCGACCGGCGGGCCGGCCTGGCGTCAGACGATTTTCTTTCCGTTTGCCGACTTCAGCAATCTCGGTCGTGGCCGCGTGTTGCAGGCTCGCCTCGACAGCCCGACCTATGCCGCGACCTACTACGACCCGCGCGGCTCCGACGATCACCGCTACCCGCTGCCGGCGGTACCCTATGTGAAGCTCTCGGTCGTGCACGATCCCGATGGCGGGCATCTCACGGTCTTCGCGCTGAACCGGCACCTGACGGAGAGCATGCCCTTCGACCTCGTCGCGCGCGGGTTCAAGGGCCTTTCGCTCGCCGGCGCGACGCAGCTGCGCCACGACGACCTCGGCGCGGTAAACACGCAGGACCGGCCCGAGCATGTGAAGCCCTCCCCACTCGGCGGCGTGGACGTCGCTGGCGACCGGGTGGGCGCGACGCTCCCGCCGGCGTCGTGGAACGTGATCCGCCTGCGCGCGGCGTGAGGAGGGCCACCGACATGCCCCAGCCCTATCGCGGCGTCTTTCCCGTCGTGCCGACCATCTTCCATGCGGACGGCACGCTCGATCCGGAAGGTCAGCGCCGCGCGATCGACTTCATGATCGATGCGGGTTCGGAGGGGTTGTGCATCCTGGCCAACTTCTCCGAGCAGTTCACCCTGACCGACGACGACCGCGAGCAGGTGATGCGCGTGGCGCTGGAACACGTCGCCGGACGCGTGCCGGTCATCGTGACCACGACCCACTTCGCCACCCATGTCTGCGCCGATCGCAGCCGCCGCGCGTAGGAGATGGGCGCGGCGATGGTGATGGTCATGCCACCCTATCACGGCGCCACCATCCGCATCGGTGAGGCCGCGATCCATGAGTTCTTCCGCCGCGTCTCCGACGCGATCTCCATCCCGATCATGATTCAGGACGCGCCGGTGGCGGGCACGCCGCTGCCGGCGCCCTTCCTGTCGCGGATGGCGCGGGAGATCGCGAACGTCTCCTACTTCAAGATCGAGGTGCCTCAGGCCGCGGCCAAGCTGCGGGACCTCATCGCGCAGGGTGGCGAGGCGATCGTCGGCCCCTGGGACGGGGAGGAAGCGATCACGCTCATGGCTGACCTCGACGCCGGCGCGACGGGGTCCATGACCGGTGGTGGCTTCCCCGACGGCATCCGCCAGATCATGGATCCCTGGTTCGCTGGCGACCGCGCGGCCGCGATGGATGCTTATTGCCGCTGGCTGCCGCTGATCAACTACGAGAACCGGCAATGCGGTTTCCTTGCGGCCAAGGCACTCATGGAGGAAGGTGGCGTGATCCGTTGTGGTGCGCCGCGTGGCCCAGTCGGGCCGCTGCATCCCGCGACGCGCGCGGGCCTGATCGAAGTCGCGCGGCGCCTCGATCCGCTGGTGCTGCGCTGGGGGCGCTAGCCCGCGAAACCATGCGCGGGAAGGCCCGGGACCTCCGTGCGGAGCGACAGCACCGCGCCGTCGGCCTCGCCGGGCTGCTCCAGTCCGACGCGTGCGGAGGTGATATAGAGCGTCCGCAGATCGGCGTTGCCGAAGGCGCAACTCGTCGGCTGGATCGCGGGCAGGGGCACCTCGCGGTCGATGCTGCCGTCGGGCCGGAACCGGATCAGCCGGCCCGCGCCCCAACGCGCATTCCACAGGCAGCCTTCCGTGTCTATCGCCGAGCCGTCCGGTGCGCCGGGGCCGCCCTCCGCGAAGGGGCGGCGGTTCGACAGCGCGCCGGTGACAGCATCGAAGTCGAAAGCGTCGATTCGGTTGGCGAGTGTGTCCGCGAAGTAGAGCAGCCTTCCATCCGGGCTCCAGCACAGCGTGTTCGCAATTCCGACATCCGCCGCCCAGCGCGTGCAGCTTCCGTCTGGACCGATCCGGAACAGCCCGCCGGAGGCGCGCGTGACCGGCAGGTCCTCCCGATCGGGGCCGATGTTGTTCTGCATTGTGCCGAGCCAGAGCCGACCGGCTGCGTCGCAGCGCGCCTCGTTCGCGCGGTTGCCGGTGTCGGGATCGGCGCCGATCCAGCGCCGCAGCGCGCCGTCCTGCTCCAGGAAGGCGACGCCGCTCGCGAGCGTCACGACCAGGCCGCCGCCGCAGCGCGGGATCGCGGCGGAGACGCTTTCCGGCATGATCCAGCGTTGCCGTGCGCCAGTTGCTGGATGCCAGCGATGCACCTCGCGGGCGACGATATCCACCCAGAGCAGCGCCGCAGTGTCGGCATCCCAATGCGGCCCCTCGCCGAGGATGTTGCGTGCGGCGAGTGCGACGACGGGCTGCATGCGCGTTTCCTCCTTCGGCCGGCCTCCAGCCTTGCAGCGGGGGCGGGGGCCGGCAAGCAAGGTGCGACGGGACCGTCGGGCCTGCCACGAAAGTGAGGCGAGGATGTCGATCTCGGTAAGCCATTACGGCACGCTCGCGGACGGCACGGCGATCGAGCGCTACACGCTGCGCGCCGGCGTGCTGGAGTTGGACTGCATCACGTACGGCGGGATCGTCACCGCCATGCGCGTCCCGAACCGGCAGGGCGTCAATGCCAATGTGGTGCTCGGCCTGCCCAGCCTGGAGGATTACGTCGCGCGCAGCCCGTATTTCGGCGGCCTCATCGGGCGCTACGGCAATCGGATCGGCGGTGCGCGCTTCGTGCTGGACGGCGCCGCCTTCGCGCTGGCCGCGAATGACGGCCCGAACAGCCTTCATGGCGGGCGCGCCGGCTTCGACAAGCGGGTCTGGACGGCGACGCCGGAGCCTGCGGCGGAGGAGGCGTGCCTCGTTTTGGCCCGGCGCAGCCCGGATGGCGAGGAAGGCTATCCCGGCACCCTCGAACTCCGTGTGACCTACCGGCTGCGCGCCCCGGCCGATTTCATCATCGACTACGAGGCGACGACCGATCGGCCGACGGTGCTGAACCTCACCAGCCATGGCTACTTCAACCTGGCAGGCGAGGGCGCCGGCACGATCGAGGATCATGAACTGATGATCCGCGCCGGCGCCTACCTCCCGACGGACGCGAAGCTCATTCCGCGTGGGCCGCCGCAGGCGGTGGCGGGAACGCCCTTCGACTTCACGCGCCCGAAGCGGATCGGCGCCGCGCTGCGGGCATCGCATCCGGACCTGCTTGCCGGACGCGGCTATGACCACAACTTCGTGCTGGACGCGGCGCCGCGCGGCGCAGAGCGGCTCGCCGCGAGGCTGCAGGATCCGCTGTCCGGCCGCAGCATGGAGGTGCTGACCACCGAGCCCGGCCTGCAATTCTACAGTGGCAACTTCCTGGACGGCACGCTCGTCGGCCCATCCGGCGCCGCCTATCGCCAAGGCGACGGCCTGTGCCTGGAGACGCAGCACTTCCCGGATTCGCCGAACCGGCCGGATTTCCCGTCCACGGAGCTGCGCCCGGGTCAGCGCTTCATCTCGTCCACTACCTATCGCTTCGGCCTGACCTGACGTCCCGGCGGCGCGCCGGCCGCGTCAGGCCGCAGCCGCAGCCCATCGAGGAAGACGTCGAGCAGGCGCATCACCTGGGCCTGCCAGCCCGGCCCATCCTGCAGGTAACAAAGGCCGATCACCGCGCGCAGCAGGTCCGGCGGGCCGATGTCGCGCCTCACCTCGCCTGCCTCCGCGGCCGGTCCCAGCAGTATCGCGATCGCGTCCTGCATGCGACCCGTCGTGTGCGCCATCAACTCCGGCGGCTTGTGCGCGGCTAGCGCAAGGGCGGAGGCCATGCCCTTCTTCGTCGCAACGAACTCTATCAGCGCCTGCATCCATCGGCGAAGCCCATCCAGCGGCGGGCCCTCCGCCGCCAATTGCCGCGCCAAATCGGCCAGCTGGTCGACCTCGCGCCGGTAGACCGCCTCATAGAGCGCCTCGCGGGTCGGGAAGTGGCGGTAGAGCGTGCCGATCCCGACACCAGCCTCGCGTGCCACCGTCTCGAGACCGACCTCCGTGCCGCCACGGCTGAAGACGGCCTTGGCGGCTTCCAACACGCGTTCGCGATTCCGGATCGCGTCCGCCCTGGGCCTACGCTCCGCGTTGCCGGCCTGCTCCGCCATGGTCGGCCCTCGTCTCCCCACGTCAAACGGAACACGCCTCCACTTGCTGCTTGAAAGCGGAGGTTGCCTCCGTATATAAGCCGCTATCGGCGACCACCCTAGGGCCGCGCCGCCCTTCCGCCCACCACCTCGGAGGCTTCGCATGGGCCTGTCCGTCACCCTTACCGTGAACGGCGTGCCACGCACGGTGGCGCTCGACGATCCCCGCGTCACGCTGCTGGATCTGCTGAGGGAGAGGCTGGACCTCCCCGGCACGAAGAAGGGCTGCGACCGCGGCCAGTGCGGGGCCTGCACCATCCTGCTCGACGGGCGGCGCGCCAATGCTTGCCTGGCGCTTGCGCTGAGCCATGACGGAGCGGAGATCGTGACCATCGAAGGCTTGGCGCAGCACGAGCAGCTGCATCCCGTGCAGGCCGCGTTCATCGAGCACGACGCCTTCCAGTGCGGGTTCTGCACGCCGGGCCAGATCATGAGCGCGGTCGGCCTGATCGCCGAAGGGCAGGCCGGCGAGGACCCCGAGCGCGTGCGCGAGGGCATGAGTGGCAATCTCTGCCGCTGCGGCGCGTATCAAGGCATCACCGAGGCGGTGGTGGAGGCGACACGTGCCGTGCGGGGAGACGCCGCATGAACCGCTTCGACTATGTGCGGCCGCGCAGCGTGGCGGAGGCCGTCGCGGCCGCGGCGCAGCCCGGCAGCGCCTATCTCGCCGCCGGCACCAACCTGCTCGATCTCATGAAGATCGGCGTCGCACGCCCGGCGCGGCTGGTGGACCTGAACCACCTGCCTGGTCTCGATGCGATCGAGGAGCTGCCAGAGGGCGGCGTCCGGGTCGGGGCGCGGGTGCGCAATGCCGACCTCGCTCATGATTCGGCTTTCTCACGCCGCTTCCCCGCAGTGGCGGAGGCGCTGCTGTCCGGCGCGTCGGGCCAGTTGCGCAACGTGGCGACGGTCGGCGGCAACCTGCTGCAGCGCACGCGCTGCGCCTACTTCCAGGACACCGCCAGCGCCTGCAACCGGCGCGACCCCGGCAGCGGCTGCGACGCCCGCGGCGGGGAGAACCGCCTGCACGCCGTCCTCGGCTGGAGCGAGCACTGCATCGCGACGCATCCCTCGGATTTCTGCGTCCCGCTCGTCGCGCTCGATGCGGTGGTGGAGATCGAGGGGCCGTCAGGCGCGCGCGAGGTCCCGCTGCGCGACTTCCACCTCCTCCCCGGCACGACGCCGGAGCGGGAGAGCGTGCTGGCACCCGGCGAGCTGATCGTCGCGCTGCGCCTGCCGCCTGGCGCCGCCGACTTCGCCGCGCATGCGCGCTACGTGAAGCTGCGCGAGCGCACCTCCTACGCCTTCGCCGTGGTCTCCGCCGCCGCGGCGTTGCGGATGGCGGATGGCAGGATCGCGGAGGCGAGGATCGCGCTCGGCGGCGTCGCCGCGAAGCCCTGGCGCGCGGCCGAGGCTGAGGCGTCGCTGGCCGGTGCGACGCCGGATGCCGCCGCCTTCCGCCGCGCGGCCGAGATCGCGCTGGCCGAGGCGAAGCCCTCCGGCGAGAACGGCTTCAAGATCGAGCTGGCGAGGCGCATCGTCGCCCGCGCCCTGTCGCTTGCCGCGGCCGGCACGCCGGACCGCCTGCCGGCGCTGCCGGCGTCTCCCTTCGCCCCTGTTCCCGGAGGCCGGCATGGCTGAGGTGGCCCGCATGCGTCATGGCTCCAGCGCCGGCCAGCCCATCACGCGCCGCGACGGCGCACTGAAGGTCACGGGCGCTGCCCGCTTCGCCGCGGACAACCATCCCGCCGGCATGCTCTACGCCGTGCTGGCGACCAGCCGCTTTGGCCGCGGCCGGGTGGCGTCGCTCGATATCGCGGCGGCGCGCGCGCATCCCGGGGTGGTGGAGGTGATGACGCCATCCAACCGGCCCCCTTTGGCGCTGCATCCCGACGACAAGGCCATGCCTTTCGCCTTCCGCATGGATCTGCTGCAGGACGACCGCGTGCGCTATGCCGGGCAGCCCGTTGCCGTGGTCATCGCGGAGACGCTCGAGGCCGCGACGGAAGGCGCGGCCCTGCTGGCTCCGCGCTACGAGGCCGAACCCGTCGAGACGACGCTGGACGCAGCGGAGGTCTTCGTGCCGCCGGCGGTCGGCGTCGGCGATGCACCGGAGCACCGGCACGGCGATGCCGAGGCCGGCCTGGCCGCCGGGGCGCGACGGATCGAGGCGACCTACGAGACGCCCTTCCAGTTCCACAACGCGATGGAGCCGCATGGCGTCGTCGCGGCATGGGACGGCGACGCGCTGTCGCTCGACATGCCGACGCAGGGCTTTGCGCTGACGCAGGCGCGGCTTGCCGGGCTTTTCGGCATCCGTCCGGAGGACATCCATATCCGAAGCCCCTTCATCGGCGGCGGCTTCGGCTCGAAGCTGCTGTCGGGCCCGCAGGTGCTGGGCATCCTCGCCGCCCGCCTTGTCGGCCGGCCGGTGAAGCTCGTGCTGACGCGCGCGCAGATGTTTGGGCCGGTGACGCATCGCGCGCCGACGCGGCAGACGCTGCGGCTCGGCGCCGCGGAGGACGGCGCGCTGACCGCGATCCATCACCACGTCCGCACCGCATCCAGCCGTTTCGACGACTTCTTCGAGCCCGCGGCGGGCGTCACCCACACGCTCTACGCCGCCCCCGCGATCATGACGACCAACGAGGCGGTTCGGCTCGATACCGGCACGCCGGGCTTCATGCGCGCACCCGGCGAGGCCAGCGGCAGCATCGCGCTGGAAAGCGCGATCGACGAGATGGCCTTCGCCTGCGGCATGGATCCGCTGGAGTTCCGCCTGCGCAACTACGCCGAGGTCGAGCCCGTTTCCGGCAGGCCCTTCTCTTCCAAGGCGCTGCGCGAGTGCTACGCGCAAGGCGCCGAGCGCTTCGGCTGGTCCGGGCGCAGCCTTGCCCCGCGCGGGATGCGCGACGGGCAGGGGCTGCTGGTCGGCTGGGGCGTCGGCACCGCGACGTTCCCCGCGCTGATGTTCCAGGGCGAGGCGCGTGCCGTGCTTCACCGCGACGGCGGTGCGACGGTCGAGATCGGTGCGCATGACATGGGGCAGGGCGCCTGGACGGCGCTGGCGCAGATCGCGGCCGAGAGCCTCGGCGTCGATCACGAGACCCTGGCATTCCGCTCCGGCCATTCCGACTTGCCAAATGCCGGCATAGCCGGCGGCTCAGCGCATACCGCCACGGCGGGCAGCGCGATACGCGATGCCGGCACCAAGGCCATCGCGGCCCTGGCGGAGATCGCCGTCGCCGATCCGCAATCGCCGCTGTTCGGCGCGGGCAATGTCGGCGTCGTCGCACGCGGCGGCCGGCTGCTGCGCCGCGACGATGAGAGCCGTGGCGAACGCTTCGCGCAGATCCTCGCCCGCGCCGGCCGCGACTCGGTCGAGGGCCGCGGCAGCGCGGCCGCGGACCCCGCGCTGGCGGAGCGCTACGCCATGCACGCGCATGGCGCCGTCTTTGCCGAGGTGAAGGTCGATCCCGAGCTCGGCCAGGTTCGCGCGACGCGCCTGGTCGGCGCCTTCGCCGCTGGCCGCATCATCAACCCCCGCCTGGTCCGGAGCCAGTATTACGGCGGCATGATCTGGGGCGTGTCCTTCGCGCTGCATGAACGCGCCGTGCTGGACCCATGCAGCGGGCGGGTGATGAACGCGGATCTCGCGGAATACCACGTGCCGGTGAACGCCGATGTTCCGTCGCTGGAGGCGATTCTGATCGAGGAGGAGGATCCGCATGTGAACCCGCTCGGCATCAAGGGCGTCGGCGAGATCGGCATCACCGGCACCGCCGGTGCGATCGCGAACGCTGTCTGGCATGCGACGGGCGTGCGCGTCCGCCACTTCCCGATCGCTATCGAGCGGCTTCTGGTGCCCTCGCCGGCGGCCGTCGACAACGCCTGAGAGTTCCGCCGCGACCCCTCCGCCCACTCCCGGGCTTAGAAGTACCGCGTCATACGGCGCCGCTCCGCTTCCAGGATGTCATGATCTCACCCTGGAAGCGGCACGCCGTGCGGCGCTGGCTCGTTCTTGCGGCGGATCACCGCGGAGAGGGCCATGCTCATCCCGCGCAATGTCGTCGATACGAGGCGAATGGCGGCCGCGTGGTCGGTGCGATCCGCCATCCGCTGGGCACCACGGACTATTCGGGCTTCCTCCAGCAGGCCAGCCGAAGCCGCGCGCAGGTGATCGGACTGGCCAACGCCAGCCCGGACACCGGCAACGCGATCCGTCACGCCGCGGAGTTCCGCGTCACGCGCAACCAGCGCCTCGTCGCCTTCCTGATGTTCGTCAACGACGTCCACGCCGTCGGGCTCGACGCCGCGCAGGGGCTGCTGCTGATGGAGGCCTTCTACTGGGACATAGACGACCGGACTCGCGCCTTCAGCCGCCGCTTCCAGGCCGGAAGAAGGTGACCCTCGTCCAAAAGGCGAATGTGCTGAAGGCCCTGACGGGCCTCTTCCTGGAGTCCGGGCGCAAGGTCGCACAGGAATACGAAGGCCGGGTCGCCTGCGACGACCGGATCGTGGATGCCTGCGCGATGCAGCTCGTCCTGAAGCCCGAGCAGTTCGACGTGATCGTCACGACGAACCTGTTCGGCGACATCCTCTCCGACCTGCTCGCCGGGCTCGTCGGCGGCCTCGGCATGGCGCCGGGGGCGAATATCGGCCCCAATGCGGCGATCTTCGAGGCGGTGCACGGCTCCGCGCCCGACATCGCGGGCAAGGGGGTGGCGAACCCGCTGGCGCTGCTGCTCGCGGCCTGCCTGATGCTGGAGCATGTCAATGAGGAGGCGCTGGCGCACCGCATCCGCGACGCCGTCGCGCTGACGCTGGAGACGGACCGGATCCGCACGCCCGATCTCGGCGGCAGCGCGCGGACGATGGACTTCGCCCGCGCGGTCACGCGACGCCTTGCCGGCTGAACGGCCACTACCCCGCACGGAAGGCACACGGACGACGCCAAAAAGGCTCCGACTTGCTCGTCAGGGCGCTCTCCCGCCTGCGGCTCGACAACCGCTGGATGCTGAATGCCACCAAGCCCGTCGGCAACTACGGCCAGATGTGCGAGCGCAATGTCGGACAGGCGAGCACCGGAAGCTGCAGCGCGGGCCCGATGCGCCGTGGAACCGAGCCGGGCTGACGTACGCCGTCCTCTTCCGCTGAGCGGCTGAGCCCTCTACCGCGCCCCGCGCTTCCCGCGCCGTGCCGGCGCGCGCGGGGCGGCTGGCGGCTCCGGCTCCGGTCCCGCCGCGCGGGCCACCAGCAGCACCGCCGCCGCGCGCGCCGGCACGTCCAGCCGGCGATAGTGCCGTAGCAGGGCCTCCTCGTCGGGGGCTAGCAACCCGAGCTCGCCCTGCGGATCCTCCAGCATCTCGGGGGGCAGCAGGTCGCCGGGCTCGAGGCCGAGGACGAACGCCTCGTCCACCTCGAGCGCGGCGGAGAGGCGGCGCAGCGCGGTGCCACGGGGCAGGCGGCCGGCACCCCGGACCAGGGCCAGCACGCTGCCCGCCGGCAGGCCCGCGAGGCGGTCCGCGTCCTCGGCGGACAGGCCCAGGCGCTCGAGCCGCCCCTCGATCCGGGCAGCGATCTCCTTGCTGGGCTCCATGCCTGTCGTCTCCCCGATCTCGGCCGCAGTCTCGCCTGTGCGCCGGCGTCGCGGTAGGACACCCGCATGAGCACCATGCCGCGCCCGCTGGAAGGCCTGCTCGTCCTGTCGCTAGAACAGGCCGTCGCCGCTCCTCATTGCAGCGCGCGGCTGGCCGATGCCGGCGCGCGCGTCATCAAGGTGGAACGCGCGGAAGGCGACTTCGCGCGCGGCTACAACAAGGCCGTCGGCGGCCTTTCCAGCTAATTCGTCTGGCGTCTCGATCATCGCGCCGCCTGTGCGGGTGGACGGGCAGGGACCGACGCTCGGCCGCGTGCCCGCCATCGGCGAGCACGATGCGCTGATCAGGCGGGATTTCGCGGTCTGAAAGCCCGTGGCGCCGCCGCTCTAGACGACCGCCGTCATCCCGCCATCCACGAACAGCACCTGGCCATTGACGTAGCTCGCCGCGTCGGAGGCGAGAAAAACGGCGGCGCCGCCGAGTTCCTCGACGCGCCCCCAGCGCCCGGCCGGCGTGCGCTTCGACACCCATTCCGAGAAGACGGGATCCTCGACCAGGGCCTTATTCATCTCGGTCTCGAAGTAGCCGGGCGCGATGCCGTTCACCTGCAGGCCGAACTTCGCCCAGTCCGCGCACATCCCCCGGGTCAGCATCCGCACCGCGCCCTTGCTGGCGGCGTAGGGCGCGATGCCCGGACGGCCGAGTTCGCTCTGCACGGAGCAGATGTTGACGATGCGCCCGCGACCACGCTCGATCATGTGCCGCGCGACGTACTTCGCGACGTAGAAGACGGCGTCGAGGTTGGTGCGCATCAATTCGCGCCAGGTCTCCTCGGGGTAGTCCTGCAGCGCGGCGCGGCGCTGGATGCCGGCGTTGTTGACCAGGATGTCGAGGTCGCCGCGCGACAGCACCGCCGCGACGCCGTCCTGAACCGCGGCGTGGTCGGTGACGTCGAAGGGCGCGATTTCCGCGCGCAGGCCGGCCTGCGCCAGCAACTCCGCGGCGCGGCCGAGCTTGCCGCCGTCGCGGCCGTTCAGCACCACGGTCGCCCCGGCTTCCGCCAGCGCGCGGGCGATGGCGAGCCCGATGCCCTGGGCGCCGCCCGTGATCAGCGCGCGGCGGCCCGAGAGATCGAAGATTCCGGCCATCAGCCCGCCGTCTTGAAGCGACTGGCCTGTTTCTCATAGGCGTTGTAGCCCAGCGCCTCGCGCATCTCCGGCCCTGGGATGGCGGCCGCCGAAGCCGACTGGCCCGCCGCGATCGCGGCCAGCCCGCCCCTGATGGCGCCGATCACAGGCGAGAGCATGCCGGTCGGGAAGGTGCCGATCTTCAGGCCGAGTTCGGCGGCGCGCGCCTGGCTCGGCACCTCGCGCGGCGCGCCGGGCGAGAGCACCGCGAAATGCGGCTTGCCCTTCGACGCCTTCACGGCGGCGCGGATCTCCTCCTCGTCCTTCGGGCTGTCGAGGAAGAGGATGTCGGCGCCCTCGTCCACATACATCTCGATCCGCGCAAGCGCTTCCTCGATCCCCGCGGTCGGCCGGCAGTCCGTGCGCGCCATCACCAGGATGCCGCTGTCCCGGGCGGCTTCCACCGCGGCGCGGATCTTCATCCGCACCTCCTCGCGCGGCATGCAGGGCTTGCCGTCGGAAGTCAGCGCGCGCGGGGTGATCTTGTCCTCGATCAGCACGGCGGCGGCGCCGGCGCGGCCATAGGCGCGGACGGTGCGCTGGACGTTCATCGCATTGCCGTAGCCGTGGTCGCCGTCGGCGAGCACCAGCAGATCGGGCGCGGCGCCGCGCACCATCTCGAGGCTGTTTAGCATCTCCGCGAAGGAAATCAGGTCGAGGTCGGGGCCGCCGAGCCGCGCGGCGGCGCAGCAGGAGCCCGACAGGAAGACGGTCTTGAAGCCGGCCTCGTGAGTGAGCTTGGCGGTCAGCCCGTCCCAGACCGCGGGCATGGCGACGAAGCCGGGTTCGGCGAGCAGGGCCCGCATTCTTTCGGGTGGGGTCATTGTGATCTCCTTCATCAACCTTCAATCACGCCAGGGCTTCCGGGCCCAGAGCGCGCGCAACTGCGCATCCTGCTCGAGGAAGAGCGACTGCTGCGCCGCGGCGGTCATCGGGCGCAGCGGCAGGTTCGCGCGTTCCGCTGCCGCGATCCATTCGGGATCGGCGTTCGTGGCGGCAACCGCGGCGCGCAGCGCGTCGCGGATCTCGGCGGGCAGGTTGGGCGGGGCGACCAAGCCGCGCGTGGAGCCCTGCACCACGGCGAAGCCCTGCTCGCGCATCGTGGGCACGTCGGGCGTGCCGGACCAGCGCGTCTCCCCGCCCTGCGCCAGCGCGCGCAGCGAGCCGTCGCGCAGTAGGGCCTGGCCTTCGCTCATGTTGAAGGAACCGCAGTCGATGCTGCGGGACAGCAGGTTGGTGATGATCGGCGGCGTGCCGTTGAAGGGGACGTGGGAGAACTCGATCCCCGTCACGCCCTGCAGGCCCAGGATCAGCAGATGGTCGTCGCTGCCCGCGCCGGCGGTGCCCGCGCTGACCTGGCCCGGCCTGGCGCGCGCCGCGGCGACGAGGTCCGTGACGTCGCGGATCGGGCTGTCCGCGCGCACCCAGAGACCGCAGGGATCGTCGATCACGTTGCCGAGGAAGGTGAAGTCCTGCACGCGGTAGCGCACCTGGCGCTCGATCGGCAGCACGATGGAGTTTGGCGCCTGCGCCGCGCCAATGGTGAAGCCGTCCGGCGCGGCCTGCGCAATGCCCTCGAACGCAAGCTGGCCGGCGGCCGTCGCACGGTTCAGCACGACGAAGTTCGATCCGGGCAGCCGGCGCGACAGGAAGGGGAGGAAGGTCCGCGCCAGCACGTCCATGCCGCCGCCCGGCGGTCCCGGCACGAAGACCTGGATCGGCCGCTCGCCGGGCCACGCGGCATGCGCCAGGCGCGGCACGGCGAGCGCAGCGGCCAGGCTGCCGATCATCTCCCTGCGTCGCATCGGCGTTCCTTCCCCGAACCGTCCCGCCGGTGCCGGCGGTGGCCAGAGCATACAGCGCGTGGGCCGAACGGCCAGACCCTGCGCGTCCTCGTCTGGACCGTCTGGCCGCGAAGCGCCATCCTCCGCCCGGGATCGTCACCAGGGCACGCCGGACGCCGCATGCGATACGACACGAATTTCCGCTGCATCCGCGACGAGGTGAGCCTCGGCGAATGGGAAGCGCGCGTGCAACTCGCGGCCTGCTACCGGCTGGTGGACCTCTTCGGTATGACGGACCTCATCTACAACCACATCACCGTCCGCATTCCCGGCACCGAGCAGCTGCTGATCAACCTCTATGGCCTGCTCTACAAGGAGATCACGGCGTCGAGCCTCGTGCGCATCGACGTCGAGGGCAACATCCTGTGGAAGCCAGAGACCGACTACGGTATCAACGTCGCGGGCTACGTGATCCACGGCGCGATCCACAAGGCGCGGCCGGATGTGGCCAGCGTGATCCACACCCACACCCGCGCAGGGATGGCGGTGTCGTCGATGGCCTGCGGGCTGCTGCCGCTGAACCAGACCGGCATCCGCTTCCACGGCCGCATCGGCTACCACGACTACGAAGGCCCCGCGATCGACAAGGACGAGCGCGACCGGCTGGTGCGCAACCTCGGTGAGCACAATGCGCTGATCCTGCGGTCCCACGGGTTGCTGACCTGCGGGCCGGATATCCCGCAGGCCTTCAACCTGATGTACCAGTTGGAGATGGCGTGCCGCGCGCAGGTGGATGCAATGGCGGCGCGGACCGAGCTGATCGTCCCGTCGGATGAGGTGCTGGCGCGCACGGTGCACCTCTACAAGCCGGGCACGCGGCGGCCCTATGGCGTGCTGGAATGGCCGGCGATGATCCGGCTGCTGGAAGCCGAGGGCGCGAAATCCGGCTTCCCGCACTACGCGACATGATGGCCGACGCGACGCCGCGCCGCGTCCTGGTGATCGGCGCCGGCATCGTCGGCCTGGCGCTGGCCTTCCGCCTGCGGCGCGAGGGCGCCGAGGTCGCCGTGGTGGACCCCGAGCCGCCGGGTAAAGGGGGCGCCAGCTTCGGCAATGCCGGTGCGATCAGCGCGAGTTCCGTCGCGCCGCTGGCGATGCCGGGGATGCTGAAGCAGGTGCCGCGCATGCTGCTGGACCCGTCGGCGCCGCTGCATGTGCCCGCGGCCTATTGGCTGCGCGCGATGCCGTGGCTGCTGCGCTTCGTCGCCTCCGCGCGGCCGGCGCAGGTGGCGCGGGCCGCGGCGGCGCTCGATCAGCTGCAGCACCTCGCGACCGAGCAGCACATCGACCTCGCGCGCGAGGTCGGCGCGCCGGAGCTGATCCGGATGACCGGCAACCTCTACCTCTATCGCTCGCGCGAGCAGATGAGGAAGGACGACGCGGCATGGGATCTGCGTCGGGCCTATGGCGCGCGCGTGGAGGTGCTGGACCGCAACGGCATCGTCGAGCTGGAGCCGGAAGCCGCGCCCGCCTACCAGGTCGGCGTCTTCCTGCCTGACCACGCCTGGTGCGCCTCGCCGGCTCGCTATGCGCATGCCGTGGCCTCAGCCTTCCTACAGGGCGGCGGCGAGATCAGGCGCGACCGCATCAAGGCGCTGGTCGTGACCGCGGGCCGCGTCACCGGCGCGCAGGGCGACGCGCAGCTGCATAGGGCCGACGAGGTCGTGGTTGCCGCCGGTGCCTGGTCGGCGAAGCTCGTCGCGCCGCTGGGCTACCGCATCCCACTGGAGACGCAGCGCGGCTACCACGTGAACCTGGTGGATCCTGGCATCGCGATCAGGCGCCCCGTGGTGCCGGCCGACCGCAAGGTCTTCATCACGCCGATGGAGACGGCGCTGCGCGTCGCCGGCACGGTGGAGTTCGGCGGCCTCGATCGCGCTCCCGACGAACATCGAGCGCGGCTGCTCTATGACGACCTCGCCGCCGTCTTCCCTCAGGCGCGCTTCACGCGGAAGGAGCCCTTCTGGATGGGGCACCGTCCCTGCCTGCCGGATTCCGTGCCCGTCATCGGCCCGGCGCAGCGCATCGGCGGGTTGTGGTTCGCCTTCGGGCATGGGCATCTCGGCCTCACGGGATCGGCACCGACGGCGCGGATGCTGGCGCCGGCTATCCTCGGGCGGCCGGCGAACCAGGATCTCGCGCCGTTCGCGGCGGAGCGCTTCGCATGAGGATCCTCGGCATCGCCGCCGCGGCCGCGATGGCCTGCAGCGCGGCGGGGGCGCAGACGCTGACCATGGGCGTGCAGGCGAGCTTCGGCATCGACCCGCATTTCATCTTCCTCGGCCCCAACATGGCCGCCGCGCGACATGTCTTCGACACGCTGGTCGATCGCGACGCCGACAGCCGCTGGACGCCCGGCATCACGGAAAGCTGGACCGCGGTCGGGCCGCAGGTTTGGGAATTCCGGCTGCGCCGCGGCGTGAAGTTCCACGACGGCTCGGAGCTGACCGCGGAGGACGTCACCTTCTCCTTCGAGCGGGTGCCGTCCATCCCGGCGAACCCGGGCCCCTACACGCCGAACCTCCGCGGGATCGAGCGGGTGGAGGTGGTGGATCCCTGGACGATCCGGCTGCACACCAGCTTCTCGAACCCCGTGCTGCCGGGGCAGCTGACGAACATCTTCATCGTCTCGCACCGCGCGGCGCAGGGCGCCTCGCCCTCCGACTTCAATGCCGGCCGCGCGGCGATCGGCACCGGCCCCTTCCGGCTCGAGCAGCACCGCGGCACGGACGGCATGAGCGTCACGCGCTGGGACGGCTATTGGGGCCGGCAGCCGGAGTGGCAGCGCGTGAACATCCGGGTCATGTCCAACGACGCCTCGCGCATGGCCGCGCTGCTGGCGGGCGACGTGGACCTGATCGAGGAGGTGCCGACGGGCGACGCCGCCCGGATCGAACGCTCGGGCCGCGCCAGCGTCTTCCGCAAGGCGTCGGACCGCGTGATCTTCCTGCTGCCGCATGTCGGCGCGGAGCGACTGCCGCTGATCACTGACAGCGAGGGCAGGCCGCTCGACCGCAATCCCTTCCGCGATCCGCGCGTGCGCCAGGCGCTGAGCCTCGCGATCAACCGCGCGGGGCTGGTCGAGCAGATCATGGACGGCAGCGGTGTCCCGACAGGACAGCTTGTGCCCGAAGGCTTCGGCGGCTGGGATCCCGCGATTCCCGTGCCGCCTTACGACCCCGCCCAGGCGCGGCGCCTGCTGGCCGAGGCCGGCTATCCCCAGGGGTTCGGCTTCACCATCGCCTGCCCGAACAACCGCTACGTCAACGACGCCCGCGTCTGCCAGGCGCTGGGCCAGATGTTCGCCCGCGCCGGCTTCCAGGCACGCGTCGAGACGCAGCCTGGCACGACCTTCTTCGCGCGTACCGCGGTCGGCCGGAACGACGTACCGCTGGTCTTCTTCGGGCAGTCCTCTTCATCCACGCGCGACGCGACGCATGTGCTGAGCCTCGCGATGCACAGCCAGGTCCTGGCGCAGGGCTGGGGCCAGTCCAACCGCGGCGCCTTCAGCGATGCCGGCGTCGACCGTCTCATCGAGACCGCCGCCTTCCAGATGGAAGGCGACCGCGAGGCCGCGCTGCGCGCCGCGATGGCCGAGGCGATGCGCCTGCATGCGGGCATCCCGCTCTACACCCAGATGGTCATCGCCGCGGCGCGCACCGGCATCGTCTACGAGCCGCGGCTGGACGAGCAGACCGTCGCGATCCACGCGCGCCGCGCGAGGTAAGGGAGCACACGCCATGCGTCGCTACGCCACCGGACGGCCGACCATCAGCGGCACGCGGCACGCCATCAGCGCCGGCCATTACCTCGCCGCGGCCGCGGGCTACGCGATCCTTGAAGCCGGCGGCAACGCCGTGGATGCGGGCTGCGCGGCGGGGCTCGCGCTCGGCGTGCTGCAGCCCGACCTGGTCTCGGTCGCGGGCGTTGCGCCCATCATGGTCCGGCTGGCCGACGGCACGACGGAGACGATCGCCGGCCTCGGCCATTGGCCGCGCAGCCTGCCGCCGGACGTCTTCATGCGCGAGCATGGCGGGACGATGCCGCAGGGCGTGCGGCGGATAGTCGTGCCGGCCGCGCCCGATGCCTGGATCCAGGCGCTGGAGCGACACGGTACGATGAGCTTCGGCGACATCGCCGCCGCCGCCGTCCGCTTCGCCGGAGAAGGCTTCGCGGTCTACGACCTGCTCGCCGGGAGCATCGCGAACTACGAGAAGGACTATCTCCGCTTCCCGCAGAACGCCGCGATCTACATGCCGGGCGGGAAGGTCCCGGTGGTCGGCCAGAAGCTGGTGCAGGCAGACCTGGCGCGCAGCCTGACCTACATGGTGGAGCAGGAGAAGGCGGCGGCGGGGAAGGGCCGGATGGCGGGGCTCGCCGCCGCGCATGCCGCCTTCTACCGCGGCGACCTCGCGCGCGAGATCACGCGCTACGTCGCGCAGGAAGGCGGTTTTCTGTCGATGGAGGACCTCGCGGGCTTCCGGTCCCGCATCGAGCCCGTCGTGGCGCGGCGCTGGCGTGGGCATGAGGTGATGGTCTGCGGCCCGTGGTGCCAGGGACCCGCTCTGCTGGAGGCGCTGCTGATCGCGGAGAAGCTGGGGCTGGATGGGCTGGAGCACAACTCCGCAGCCTATCTTCACGTCCTGACCGAGGCGCTAAAGGGCGCGCTGGCGGACCGCGAATACCACTTCACGGATCCCGCCTTCGGCCTTGTGCCGGTGGACGAGTTGCTGTCGGAAGCGCATGTCGCCGCGCGTGCCGCCGCGGTGGACCGCGCGCGGGCCCATCCCTCGATGCCGGAGCCGATCCTGGGCCGCGCGACCGCGCTGCCTGGCGCCACCAGGGCCGAGCTGCCGAAGGTAGAAGCGGATACCTCCTACGTCGCCGTCGTTGATCGCTGGGGCAACGCCTTCAGCGCGACGCCGTCGGACGGATCGGCCAATGTGCCGGTCATCCCCGGCACCGGCCTGGTCGTGTCCGGCCGCGGGTCGCAGAGCCGGCCCGATCCCGCCCACCCCGCGGGCGTCGCGCCGGGCAAGCGGCCCCGGCTGACGCCGAACCCGGCGATGGTGGTGACGAAGGATGGCGGCGTCATGCCCTTCGGCACGCCGGGCGGCGACGTGCAGATCCAGGCGATGCTGCAGGTCATGCTGAACATCCTGCATTTCGGCATGGAGGTGCAGGAAGCGATCGAGGCGCCTCGCGTCGCGACCTATGCCTTTCCCTCGTCCTTCGCGCCTTACGAGTACTTCCCGAAGCGGCTTGCCGTGGAAGGCCGCATCCCGTCGGCGGTGCGCCAGGAACTCGGCGTTCTGGGCCACGAGGTGAAGGACTGGCCGGACACGACCTGGCTCGCCGGCAGCGTGGAAGTCGTGCTGCGCGATCCCGCCGCGGGCATGCTGCACGCCGGCGCGGATCCCCGGCGTCCGGCCTACGCCATCGCGGGGTAGGGCGCGCGCCTACTCCTCGTTGACGATCACGCCCACCGTGGGGGGGCGGTCCATCCACGCTCTGCCGCTGCGCCCGCGCGCTTCCCCGTAGGCGAACAGCGCCCGCATGAAGCCCTGGTCGAAGGGCTCCGGCCGCGGCGCCTGGAAATCCTGGCCGATCGCCGCCAGGCGGAAGGCGATGCCGTCGCGCTGCGCGGTCAGCTGGATGCGCTGCACATCGGCTACACCGCCGAAATGCAGCAGCGTCTCCACCGACCGGCGCGCGATGCCGAAGATGGAGCGGTTCACTGCGCCGGGTTCGACGTCGAATCGGCCATTGCGCACGACCCACACCGTGCGCTGCCGTGTGCCGCGCCAGCCCCGCACGTCGCCGGGCAGATCGAGCGCTGGCGGGTAGAGGAAGATCTGCGTCGCCGCCCCGCCATCCACATGCATTTCCTGATGGCGGCGGCCGTCGAGCTCGACATCGACGAACACCGGCGGGAACGCGCCGGGGATCGAGGCCGAGGCCAGCAGGATGCGGCGGAACAGCTCCAGCGCCTGGGGATGGCGGCTCGCTGCGATGGCGCCGATGTTCCAGACGACCGGGCGGCGCAAGTCGAGGTTGGTCGTGCCGATCAGCAGCAGCCGCCCGCGCCCGTATTCCCGTGCGATGGCATCCAGCATGCGCTGGTCCGCGTGCCGGCTGATCAGGTCATAGAGTGGCGAGGCATCGGCCAGCGATTCGCCGAACAGCAGCGCGGTCACGATCCGGCCGAGCACCAGCACGTCGGCCTGCGCGGTTTCCGTGAAAACCTCCCGCAGCTGCGGGTCGTAGTCCGGCCCGAGGAAGGCGAACGGCGCGATAAGCGCGCCGGCGGAAACGCCGGTGACGACCTGGAACTCGGGCCGCGTGCCGGCGGCGGTCCAGCCGACCATCAGCCCCGCGCCGAAGGCCCCGAAATCGCCGCCGCCCGACAGCGCGAGGAAGTCGGCGGGCGGCGGCAGCGCGCCACGGCGCGGGGGCGATTCCTCCGTCCGGCGGCGTTGCACGGCAAGCGCGGCTTCCCGCGACCATGCCTCGGTGTCGGCATCGGCCCAGAGCCGGGCGTTGGGGACGCCGAGCACGGCGATCCCCTCGGTCCGCTGCGCCGGCGGCGGGTCGAGCCGGGTGAAATTCGCGCATCCCACCAGCAACAGGCAGAACGCGAGCGCCGCCGCCCATTTGCGTATCGCCGCGCCGCGCTGTCGTGCCATGCTCGGCAATCTAGCGCGGCAGCGGCGTTCCGGCAGCCCGGAATCCCGTCGGGACGCCATGCCAAGCCGCGGGACGCCGCGCGCATTCGGCGCGACGGCGCAGGGCGCTACGATCGAAGCTCGATGGGGCATGTCCCCGGGACGGGAAGGAAGCGGACCCATGGCCGGGCTCGACGCCGTGCTGGCGCATATCGATGGCGATTTCGACAAGGCGCTGGAGCGGCTGTTCGCCGTGCTGCGCATCAAGTCAATCTCGACCGACCCGGCCTATGCCGAGGAATGCAAGCGCAACGCCGACTGGCACGCCGAGGACCTGCGGTCCATCGGCTTCGATGCCGCGTCGCGCCCGACCAAGGGGCATCCGATCGTCGTCGGCCATGACCGCAGCGCCGGCGGCAAGACCGCGCTGTTCTACGGCCACTACGACGTCCAGCCGGTCGACCCGCTCGATCTCTGGACCAAGGACCCGTTCGAGCCCGCCATCGACACGCTGCCCGACGGCACCAAGGTGATCCGCGCGCGGGGCTCGGCCGACGACAAGGGCCAGCTCATGGCCTTCGTGGAGGCCTGCCGGGCCTGGAAGAAGGTCGCGGGCAAGCTGCCCATCGCCGTCTCCATCCTGCTGGAGGGCGAGGAGGAATCGGGCGGCGCCAACCTGCCGGGCTTCCTCGAGGCGAACAAGGCGGAGCTGAAGGCCGATATCGGCCTGATCTGCGACACCAACATGTGGGACCCGCAGACGCCGGCGATCGTGACGATGCTGCGCGGCCTCTGCGGCGAGGAGATCACCATCCACGCCGCCGACCGCGACCTGCATTCCGGCTTCTACGGGATGGCGGCGGCGAACCCGAACCGGATCCTGGCGAAGATCCTGGCCGATCTGTACGACGAGAACGGTCGCATCACGCTGCCCGGCTTCTACGACGGCGTGCCGGAACTGCCGGAGAGCCTGAAGAAGCAGTGGGACACGCTGGGCTTCACGGTGGAGGGCTTCCTCGGGCCGATCGGCCTGTCGATCCCGGCCGGCGAGAAGGGCTATTCCGCGCTGGAGCAGACCTGGTCGCGCCCGACCGCCGAAATCAACGGTATGGGCGGCGGCTACCAGGGCGAGGGCTTCAAGACCGTCATTCCCGCGAAGGCGTCGGCGAAGATCAGCTTCCGCCTGGTCTTCGACCAGGACCCGCACGCCATCCGCAAGGCGTTCCGGGAGCATGTGAAGGCGCGCGTTCCCGCGGATTGCAAGGTGGAGTTCAAGGAACACGGCGCCGGCCAGGCGATCCGCTTCCCCGACACCGACCCCGCCTTCGCGAAGTGCCGCCAGGCGCTGTCCGACGAATGGGGGAAGCCCGCGGTCTTCATCGGCGGCGGCGGGTCCATCCCCGTCACGCACCAGCTCAAGCAGTCGCTCGGGATGGACGTGGTGCTGGCAGGCTTCGGCCTCGACGACGACCGCATCCACAGCCCGAACGAGAAATACAACCTCGAGAGCTTCCGCAGGGGCATCCGGTCCTGGGCGCGGATCCTCGACGCACTGAGCAGGTGATATGACCGACCGCGCCGATTCCCGCACGGGCATGCAGAGGATTCTCGACGTGGTGGAGCGCGTGGGCAACCGCGTGCCGCATCCTGTGATGATCTTCGTCTACCTCATCGGCATCGTGATCGTGCTGTCGGCGTTGCTGGCGGCCTTCGGCGCGCAGGTCTCCTACCAGGCCTACAACCCTGCGACCGGCGACATTGAGCCGGCATCGACAGCCGCGCGGAGCCTTCTGACGATCGAGGGCGTCCGCTTCATGTTCACCGGCGTCGTCGCCAACTTCATGGGGTTCAACGCGGTCGGCGTGATCATCATCGCCATGGTCGGCGTCGGCGTCGCCGAGGAATCGGGCCTGGTGAAGGTGCTGATCCGCAAGCTGGTGATCGTCGCGCCGGCGAAGGCGCTGACCTACATCCTGGTCTTCGTCGGCATCGTGTCGTCGATCGCGGCGGATGCCGGCTACCTCGTGCTGATCCCGCTGGCCGCGGCCGCCTTCATCTCGGTCGGGCGACACCCGCTTGCCGGTCTGGCCGCGGCCTTCGCGGCGGTGGCCTCGGCCTTCCTCGTCAACGTCCTGATCGTGCCGACCGACGGCATCCTGACTGAGATCACCAACGACGCGATCCGCCTGGTGAACCCGAGCCGCACCATAGACCTCGCCGCAAACCTCTGGTTCTCCATCGGCTCGGTCGTGGTGCTGACGGTGGTGATCGCGCTCGTGACGGAGCGCGTCATCGAGCCGCGCCTCGGGCCCTACACCGGCGACTACAAGGTCGGCGGCGAAAATGCGCTGAGCGAAGACGAGTATCGCGGCCTGCGCTGGGCGGGTTTCGGCCTGCTCGGCGTCATCGCCTTCCTCTGCGTGCTGGTGCTGCCGCCCGGCGCGCCGCTGCGCCATCCCACGACGGGCGCGATCATCGGCGCCTCGCCCTTCATGAACAGCCTGATCGTGTCCATCGCGCTGATCTTCCTGGTCTGCGGCATCTGCTACGGACGGGGAGCCAGGACGATGGCAACGACGAACGAGGCGATCGGCGCCATGCAGAAGGCGATCGGCGGCCTGGCCGGGCTGATCCTGCTGCTGCTGGTGATCAGCCAGTTCATCGCCTTCTTCAACTACACCAACATGGCGACGCTGGCCGCGGTCTCCATGGCCGAGGTGCTGCAGCGCATGGCGCTGCCGCCCCTGGTGTTGCTGATCGGCTTCATCGTGGTGGTCTTCATCCTGGACCTCATCATCACGGCGGCGATCGCGAAATGGGCGATCTTTGCGCCGGTCTTCGTGCCGCTGCTGATGCAGCTCGGCGTGGAGCCCGAGGTCGTGCTGGCGGCCTATCGGGTGGGAGACAGCCCGATGAACTCGATCACGCCCCTCAACGCCTATTTCGCGATGATCGTGACCTTCGCCATCAAGTACCAGAAGGATGCCGGCGTCGGCACGGTGATCGCGCTGATGCTGCCCTATATCGTGGTGATCTCGGCTGTGTGGATCGTCCTCTTCGCTGGCTGGTTCCTGCTCGGCCTGCCCTGGGGCATCTGACACATGAGCCCGATCGCGATCATCGGGGCGACCATCGCCGCCGCCGTCGTCCTGTTCGTCTGGAACCGCCTGCCGGTGGTGCTGGTCGCGATGGGCGTGGGCCTGTCGCTCTGGGCGACGGGGATCCTGACGCTGGGCCAGGCGCTGGCCGGCTTCGGAGACCCCGCGGTGGTGTTCATTGCCGCGCTTTTCGTCATCAGCGCGGCGCTGGACCGCACGGGCGTGACGGCCTGGGCGGGGCAGATGCTGATCAAGGGCGCGGGCGAGGACAGCCGCACGCGCCTGCTGGTGCTGAACGGGCTGCTGGTCGCGGGGCTGACGGCGCTGATCTCCGTCAACGGCGCAGTAGCGGCGCTGCTGCCGGTTGTCGTCGTGATGGCGGTGCGGCTGCGGCGTAACCCCTCGCAGCTGCTGATGCCGCTGGTCTTCTCGGCCCATGCGGGGTCGCTGCTGGCGCTCACGGGCACGCCGGTGAACGTGCTGGTCGCGGAGGCCGCCGCGGATGTCGGGGCGGGTGGCTTCGGCTTCTTCTCCTTCGCGCTGGCCGGCGTGCCGCTGCTGGTCGGCACGCTCGTCATCGTCGTGCTGTTCGGCCAGCGATTGCTGCCGGAACGCGGCGGGCCTTCCATGCCCTCCGACTTCTCCCGCCATGCGCGCACGCTGGTGGAGCAGTACGGGCTGGCGAGCGGCACCTTCCGCATGCGGATCCGCGCGTCCTCCGCGCTGATCGGCCAGCCGCCCGCCGCGCTCGATCTGCCGCGCTACGGCGACCTCCGCCTGGTCGCACTGCAGGACGGCGCGACCGGCGACATCCTGCGGCGCGGAACCCTGGCGGAGGGCGACTTCCTCATCCTCGCCGGCGACGCCGAGGCTGCGGCGGCGATGGCGGAAGAGCAGCACCTGGCCTTCCGGCAGGAGGACCCTGCCGGCGAGGTCACCGAGACCCTGTTCAACCGGAACTCCGGCCTTGCCGAGGTCATGATCCCGCCGCGGTCGAAGATGATCGGGCAGGAAGTCTTCGCCGGCATGATCACCGAAAGCGGCGACCTGCAGGTCATCGCGGTGCAGCGCCAGGGCGAGCCGCTGGAAGGCCCCGTCACGCTGGATGCCGGCGACACGCTGCTGCTGCAGGGCACCTGGCAGGCACTGGACGTCCGGCTGAACGACCCCCAGGTGCTCGTCGTGAACGCGCCCGACCTGGTCCGGCGCCAGGCCGTGCCGCTCGGCGTCGGCGCGAAGCCCGCGATCGGCGTGCTGGCGGCTATGGTCTTCCTGCTGGCGACGGGGCTGGTACCGCCGGCTGTCGCCGGGATCGGCGGGGTGTTCGCGCTCGTGCTGCTGGGCGTCATGACCGTGGACCAGTGCTACCGCGCAATAGACTGGACGACGGTGATCCTGGTCGCGGCGATGATGCCGCTTTCGGCCGCGATGGAGAAGACCGGCGCGGCGCGGCTGATGGCTGAATACCTGGTGGCCGCGGTGGGCGAGTCCAGCCCCTACGCCCTGCTCGCCGCCCTCTTCCTGCTCAGCGCCGTGCTGGGGCAGCTCATCAGCAACACGGCGACCGCGCTGATCGTCATCCCGATCGGCGTGGCGGCCGCGGCGGGGCTCGGCGTGTCGCCGCTGCCGGTGCTGATGAGCATCGCGGTGGTCTCGGCCGCCGCGCTGCTGACGCCGATCGCGACGCCGACCAACCTGATGGTGATGCGGCCCGGCGGCTATGCCTTCGGCGACTACTGGAAGCTCGGCCTGCCGATCATGGGCTGGTACTTCGTCGTCGCCGTGTTCCTGGTGCCAATGGTGTGGCCGTTCTGAGTGGGAGGCACGGAGCCAGCTTCCACCAGCATTCCCTGGCCCGGCGATTCACGCCCTCGCTCGCCCACCGTCCGTGAGCACACTCTGGCCAATCGCGGGCTACGCCCGCGCCGTCCGCTCCAGCGCCGTGACGTAGATCACGGGCAGCACCACCAGCGTCAGCAGCGTCGCGACCAGCAGCCCGCCCATGATGGCGAAGGCCATCGGGCCCCAGAACACCGTGGGCGCGATCGGGATCAGGCCCAGCACCGTGGACAGCGCGGTCAGCAGCATCGGCCTGAGGCGCGAGGTAGCGGCCGCCATCACGGCGTCGCGCAGCGCGAGGCCGCCCGCGCGGTCCTCCTCGATCTGCACGAGCAGGATCACCGCGTTCTTCGCGATCATGCCGAGAAGCGCGAGGATGCCGAGGATCGCGACGAAGCCGAGCGGCCTTCCGAAGAGCAGCAGCGACAGCACCACGCCGATGATGCCGAGCGGCAGGATGGCCACGACCATGCCAAGCCGCGCGAAGCTCTGCAGCTGGAACATCAGCACCGTCAGCATAATCACGATCATCGCGGGCACCACCGCGATGACGGAGCCGCGGCTCTCGGCGCTCTCCTCCGCGATGCCGGCGAGCTGGATCTCGTAGCCCCGCGGCAGTCCGGCGCGGAGCTCGGCAATCCGCGGCTCGACCCGCGCGACGACCTCGTCGGGCAGCCTGCCGGGCTGGACATCGGCGAGCACCGTCAGCGTTGGCACGCGGTCGCGCCGCCAGATGATCGGGTATTCCTGGCCGTAGTCGAAGGTCACGAACTGGCTGAGCGCCACGGTGCGCCCGCCCGGGATCGGCACCTGGATCGAGCGCAGCGTGTCGAGCGACAGGCGCTCGTTCGCATTCGCGCGCGCCACGACGTTGACGAGGTAGATGTCGTCGCGGACCTGGGTCACGACCGACCCCGTCACCGCCGCGTTCAGCACGGCGGAGACGGCGGCCGAGCTCAGGCCGAGCTGGCGCGCCTGTTCCTGGTCCACCACGACGCGCAGCTGGCGCGACGGCTCGAACCAGTCGAAGGCGACCTGGCTGACGCCGGGCGCGGCCAGCACGTTCGCGACCTGCTGCGCGATGCTCCGCAGCTGCTCGACGTCCGGACCGACAACGCGGTACTGCACGGGCCAGCCCACGGGCGGCCCGAGCTCGAGCGGGGACACGCGGGCGACGGCGCCGGGGAAATCCTCGGCCAGCAGCTTCTCGATCCGGGGCTGCAGGCGCAGCCGCGCCGGCAGGTCCTTCGCTACGATGACGGTCTGGGTGAAGAAGGGGTTGGGCAGCTGCGCGTTCAGCGGCAGGTAGAAGCGGATCGCGCCGCGCCCGACATAGGTGGACCAGTGTGCGACGTCAGGGTCGCGCGCCAGCGCCGCGTCCAGCCGCTCCGCCACCGATTGGGTCGCGAAGATCGACGCGTTCTGCGGCAGCGTCACGTCCACCAGCAGCTCCGTCCGGTCAGAGGAGGGGAAGAACTGCTGCGGCACAAAGCGGATCGCGTAGACCGCGACGACGAAGGCAACGAGCGTCGCGGCGATGGTCATCCAGCGGAAGCGCATGGCGAAGGTGAGGAAGCCCGCATAGCCCCGCAGGATCGCGCCCTGCTTCGGCGGGCCGGCCTCGGCGCCCTTCGGCGCTTTCAGGATGGCCTTGCCCAGCAGCGGCGCGAACAGCACGGCGACGAACCAGGACACCACCAGCGCGATGCCGACGACGGCGAAGATGGAGAAGGTGTATTCGCCGGCCGAGCTCGCGGCGAAGCCGATGGGCACGAAGCCCGCGATGGTCACCAGCGTGCCCGTCAGCATGGGCGCAGCCAGCGTGCGATAGGCGAAGGTCGCGGCGCCGTCCTTGCTGTCGCCGGCGGCCAGCCGCCGAATCATCGCGTCGATCGTCGTCATCGCATCGTCCACCATCAGGGTGAGCGCGATGATCAGGGCGCCGAGCGAGATGCGCTGCAGGTCGATCGAGGCGGCCATCATCAGGGGGAAGACGATGGCGAGCGTCAGCGGGATCGACAGCGCCACCACCGCGCCGGCCCGGAAGCCGAGCGCGATGAAGCTGACGATCATGATGATCACGATCGCCTGCCACAGGCTTTCCGTGAACTCGCCGATCGCGGTGTCCACGATGCCTGCCTGGTCGGCGACGAGGAAGGGCTCGATGCCGATCGGCAGGCCCGCGGTGATGGTTGCCATCTCCCGCCGCAGATTGGCGCCGAGCGCCAGGATGTCGCCGCCGTCCCGCATGGCGACCGCGAGCCCGATCGCGGGCTGGCCGTTGACGCGGAACATCGGCTGCGGCGGGTCGGCGAAGCCGCGGCGGACGTCCGCGATGTCGGTCAGGCGCACCAGCCGGTCGCCCGCGACGAAGGTCACGGCGGCGATCTCGGCTTCGTTCTGGAAGGCACCGGAGACCCGGATCGCCAGTCGCTCGTCGCCGGTCTGCACCAGGCCAGAGGGCCGCACCACGTTCTGCGCCTGCAGCGCGTTGACCAGGGCGGTGTAGTTCAGGCCGAGGCCGGCCAGGCGTTCCAGCGAGAACTCGATGAAGATCACCTCGTCCTGCGCGCCCAGGATCTCGACCTTCGTCACGTCGGGCACGCGCAGCAGGCGGGACCGCGCGGCTTCCACCTGGTCGCGCAGCTCGCGCTGGGTGAAGCCGTCCGCGGTGAAGCCGAAGATGGTGCCGAAGGTATCGCCGAAATCGTCGTTGAACCCAGGCCCGATCACGCCCTGCGGCAGGGTCCCGCGCATGTCGCCGATGCGCTTGCGGACCTCGTACCAGATGTCGGGCACGCGCCGCGGCGGCGTCGAGCCCTTGAGGTCCACGAAGATCGTGGTCTGGCCGGCGATGGTGTAGCTGCGCAGCGTGTCGACCTGCGGCGTCTCCTGCAGGGTGCGCTCCAGCCGCTCCGTCACCTGCTGCAGCGTCTCCTCGATGGTCGCACCCGGCCAAGCCGCGGAGACGACCATGGTGCGGAAGGTGAAGGCAGGGTCCTCGTTCCGGCCGAGCTTCAGGAACACCAGGCCGCCGGCGATCACGGCGACCAGCATGAAGTAGATGACGAGCTGCGGCCGACGGATCGACCACTCCGAGAGGTTGGGACCGATCACGGTGCCGCCCCGAGCAGCCGCACCTTCTGCCCCTGGCGCAGCGCCTGGACGCCGGCCGTCACGACGACATCGCCGGCCGAGAGCCCTGAGGCCAGCACGACGCGCGCGGGATCGTGGCGGAGCACCTCGACCGGGCGCAGCGCCACTGTCTGCGCACGCGGATCGACCACCCAGACGGCGGGCTGGCTGTCCTTGCGGGTCAGCGCGCTGGCCGGGACGGAGATCGAGGCGCTGCTGTCCAGCGTCATGCGGCCGGTCACAGTGGAGCCGAGCCGCAGCGCCGGCGGCGGGTTCTCCAGCCCGATGCGCGCGCGGAACGTGCCGGTGACGGGATCGGCGCTTGGCGAGACCTCCCGCACTCGGCCCTGGGCACGGACGCTGGGGTCGAGCGTCAGCGCCACCTCGATCACGGCGTTCGCCGGTGCTTGGTCCTTCACTACGGGCGGCACGTCGAAGACGGCGTCCACGCCGCCCTCCCGCGCGATGCGGACGATCATGCGGCCCGGCGCCACGACCTCCCCGGGCTCGGCGCCGCGGGCGGTGACGGTGCCGGACGCGTCGGCGAGCAGCTCGGTATAGCCCAGCCGGTTCTCCGCAATGCCGAGCTGGGCGGTCGCGGCGTCCACGGCGCTCCGCGCGGTCTGGAGCTGCTGCACCGCCTGGTCGTAGCGCTGGCGCGTCCCGAAGCCGCTGCGCAGCAGATCGCGCGCGCGGATGTAGTTGGCCTCGACTTCGGCCAGCTGCGCCTCGGCCGCGGTCAGGGCGGCGCGGGCGGCGCGGAGGTTGTTCTCCTCGTTGCTGCGGTCCAGCCGCGCGACGACCTGGCCGGGGCGCACCCGGTCGCCGACATTCACCAGGCGCTCCGTCATCCGGCCGTCGATGCGGAAGCCGAGATTCACCTCGGTCTCGGGCTGGACCGTGCCGGTCAGGCTGACGACGTCGCCGCCGCGCCGCGGCTCGACGGTCGTCACGCGGACGGGCCGGGGGTCAGGGGTGGGGGGCGGGGCGGCGTCGCCGCAGGCCGCGAGCAGCGGCAGCATGACGAAGGCGAGCCGTCGGGCCCCGCGGTGTGCTCCGCGTGTCATCGTGGGTCCCCCATGGGGCGTTGTTCGTTCCGGGCCTTGCGCGCCGCCCCGGGCTGACCGTAGCTGGGGCGGGACGCGAAGGCGAGGCAAGGATGCAGGGCGCTTCCGTGCGCTGGATGCTGGGACTGTGCACGGCGATCCTCGTCGCCGCGGCGCTGTCGGCGGCGCAGCCGGTCCTGGCGCCGGTGGTATTCGCGATCTTCACCATCGCCCTGGTCTGGCCGGTGCAGGTGACGCTGCAGCGGCGCATTCCGAAGCTGGTGGCGCTGCTGGCGACCACGGCGCTGGCGCTGGGGGCGCTGGCGGTCCTCGCGCTCGTCATACTCTGGGCTTTCGGCAGCGTCGGCACCTGGATCGTGGCCAACGCGGCGGAGCTGACGCTGCTCTACCAGCAGAAGGTCGCCTGGCTGGAGGCGCGCGGCATCCCGGTGGCCGGCGTGATCGGCACCTTCGACCCGCGGCGCGCCGTCGGCATCGCGCAGCGCGTGCTGGCGCAGCTGCAGGGGACGCTGACCTTCCTGCTGCTGACCCTGGTCTTCGTCGCGCTCGGCCTGGCGGAGGTGGATGTGGCGCGCCGCCAGCTGGAACGCCGGGGCGAGGGCGTGCCGGCCGCCCTGTTGCGCGCGGCGAGGCGCAGTGCCGGCAAGTTCCGAACCTACATGATGGTCCGCACGATCATGTCCATGCTGACCGGCCTTGTGGTCTGGGCCTTCGCCAAAGTCATCGGGCTCGAGCTTGCGGCGGAATGGGGCGCGATCGCGCTGGTGCTGAACTACATCCCCTTTATCGGCCCGCTGGTCGCGACGCTGTTCCCGACGACCTTCGCGATCCTGCAGTTCGGGGAATGGCAGGCCGCGCTGACGGTCTTCGTCGTGCTGCAGGTCGTGCAATCCGTGGGCGGCAGCGCGATCGAGCCCTGGCTGACCGGCGCGCGGCTGGCGGTCTCGCCCTTCATGGTGCTGCTCGCGGTGTTCCTGGGCAGCCTGCTCTGGGGCATCCAGGGCGCCTTCATCGGCGTGCCCGTGCTGATCGGCGCGCTGGTGCTGTGCGAGGAATTCCCCGCCAGCCGCTGGGTGGCGGAGCTGCTGTCGGGGCGCGACGGCCCGCTGCCGCGCTAGCATTCAGAAGCTGCCGACCAGGCTGCCGACGGCGATCACCACCACCAGCGCCGCCAGGGAACTGACGATCCCTGTCACGACGATGTCGCCGTAGCTCTCGCGATGCGTGCAGCCACAGACCGCGAGCAGCGTGATGACCGCCCCGTTGTGCGGCAGGATGTCGAGCGTGCCGGCGCCGATGACGGCGATCCGGTGCATCAGCCCGGGGTCGATCCCGCGCTCCGTCGCGATCGCCATGTAGGTCGGTCCCAGCGCGTCCAGCGCGATGGTGAGCCCGCCCGAGGCCGAGCCCGTCAGCGCCGCCAGCACGTTGGTCGCGACGGCCAGCGAGACGAGGGGGCCACCGCCGATGCCGAGCACCCAGTCCCGCACGACCTCGAAGGCCGGCATGGCCGCGACCACGGCGCCGAAGCCGACCAGGCTCGCCACCGAGAAGATCGGCAGTACCGCGGCATTGGCGCCGGCATCCATCGTCGCCTTGATCGAGGGGATGCGGAACCCGTTCAGCGCCAGCAGCGTGGCGATCGCCGCGGCCAGCGCCGTCGCCACCGACCAGACGCCGGCGACCGCGGACAGGGTCGTACCGCCGAAGCGCGCCTCGGCCAGGTAGGACGCGTCAATCCGCGGCAGCACGATGAACGACATCGCCAGGTTCACCAGCACCACTACGACAAGCGGCAGCGCGGCGGCCAGGATCGGGGGCCGGGCGAGGCTTTCCTCGGAATTGTGGATCTCGGCGGGGTCGAAATCGCGGGAGGCGACGGCGCGCTCGCGCACCAGCGGGTCGTCCACGGCGGCGTCGGCCGTCAGCGCCGGCGGATCGCCGAAACCCTCGCCGTGCAGCCGCGCCGCGGCTTCCTGGCGGGCCAGCCACCATAGCCCGATGCCGAGCATGACGGCGGAGGCCAGCACGCCGAGCCCCGGCGCCGCGAAGGGTGTCGTGCCGAAGAAGGGCATCGGGATGGTGTTAGGGATCGCCGGCGTGCCCGGCAGCGCCGACATGGTGAAGGTGGAGGATCCGACCAGGATCGCCGCCGGCATCAGGCGGCGCGGGATGTCAGCGGCGCGGAACAGCGCTGTCGCCATCGGCGCGAGCACGAAATACGCGACGAAAAGGCTGACGCCGCCATAGGTCACGATCGCGCCGGCCAGCACCACCGCCAGCACCGCGCGCTGCGCGCCCAGCTTCTCCGTCATGAAGTCCGCGATGGCCGCGACCGAACCGCTGTCCTCCATCAGCTTGCCGAACAGCGCGCCCAGCAGGAACAGCGGGAAGAACTGCGCGACGAAGCGCGCGCCGCTGCCCATGAAGGTCTGGGTCCAGTGCGCCAGCAGCGGTTCACCCGCGAAGCCCGCCGCGACCAGGGCCGCGGCGGGTGCCAGCAGCAGCACCGACCAGCCGCGATAGGCGAGCCAGACAAGGATCGAGAGGCCGAGAAGGATCCCGAGGAGACCCACGTCAGACACCCTCGATCAGCGCATCGAGGTCGAGCGACGACCGTTTGCCGATGGCGTCGCCGTCCTTCGCCAGGAAGGCCTCCGCGGCCTTGCGGCCCTCATCGCGCAGCATCCGCAGGAAGGCCCATTCGGCGTTCAGCTTGGAGGAGTAGCCGAGGTCCACCATGACCTCGTTGCGCACCATGTGCATGCGCATGTTCGCCCAGCGCGGGCCTTCACCGCCTTTGGGATCTGCGACACGGCGGAGCAGCGCCAGCATCTTGAGTTCCTTCAGCGCGACCGCGTTGAAGGAGATCTCGTTCACCCGGTCCAGGATGTCGCGCGCGGCGCGCGGCGTGCCGGGCCGCTCGATCGGGTTGATCGGCACAAGGATCGTGTCGTCGGAGACGAGCTCGGTGATCAGCGGCACCAGCGTCGGGTTGCCCGCGAATCCGCCATCCCAATAGGGCTCGCCGTCGATCTCGACCGCCGGGAAAAGCTGCGGCAGGCAGGCCGAGGCCAGCAGCGCCTGGGCCGAGATGTCGGCGTTGCGGAAGATGCGCGCGCGGCCGGTGCGGACATTGGTCGCGGTGACGAAGACCTTGACGGGCCCGTTCGCCAGCGCGCCGAAATCGACGCTCTCGGCCAGCACGCGCTCCAGAGGATTGCCGCCGATCGCGGGGATGTCGTAGGGCGAGACGACCCGCGCCATAAGGTCCATCAGCAGGAAGGACGGCGAGTTGTCGAGCGTCCAGCGCCCAAGCATCACGTCGAGCGGCCCGCGCTGGAACGGGCTGAAGGTCGCGGCGCGCGACGTGCGACGCCAGAAATCCTCCATCGCCTGGCGCGCGCCGGCGCGTCCGCCCAGCGCATAGCCGCTCGCCATCACCGCGGCGTTCATCGCGCCGGCGGAGGTGCCGGAGATGCCCTCGAACTCCAGCCATTCCTCTTCCAGCAGGCGGTCAACCACGCCCCAGGTGAAGGCGCCATGCGCGCCGCCCCCCTGCAGGGCGAGGTCCACCAGTACGCGGTCGCGTTTCATGCGCGGGGCTCCGTGGCGCTGGATGCGCGCGATTCAAGGGTGATCCCGGCGTCGGCGATGCGGCGGAACAGGCGCCGGCGCCGCACGATGGGCAGGCGTTCATGAACGAGCATTTCAATCGGCTTCCACATCGCGACCCAGCCCAGGATGACGAAGCTTTCCCGCACGATGCGGGCGAAGCCATAGGCTTCGAGATGGGCGTAGAGCCGCCAGGCGATTGCCAGGCACAGCCCGAAGACGATCAGGCCGAGCAGCGCGGCGCGCCAGGAATCCGCCATGTGGTCGGCCATGGCCTTGTCCTCGGTGCGGACGAGGGCGGCGAAATGCGCCGATATGGCCGGCGCTATGCGCGCGGCTTCGGGCGTCGCGGCCTGCTCGGCGGGCAGGCTGATCACGATGCGCACCGGCGCGCCGCGCGGCAGCATCCGCGTGCGGCGCAGCAGGTAGTCCGCCGCATCCCGGCGCAGCAGGTCGCCGTCGCGGAAGGGGGAAACGGCGCGCGTCTCGATCATCTCCGCGGGATCGGAGAGGTCGATGGCGATGGAGCCGGCCGGCGCCACGCTCATCGGCGCGGCCCGGGCGAGGATGGCGACATGGGCTTCCCCGGGATGATGAGGGCAGCCGTTTGCTGCGCCGCATCATTAGCCCGGAAAACAGCCGCGCGAGGGAGCCTTTCAGTCCCGGGGCTTGGCCCGGCGTCTCACGCGGCGGCGATACCGAGCATCGCCCGCGCCTCGGCCGGACTGGCGGGGCGCCGGCCGTGGCGCGCGACGGTCTCGGCGGCCAGGGACACCAGCTCCGCGTTGCTCGCGGCCAGACGGTCCCTCGATAGGCGGATGTTGTCCTCGAGCCCGGTGCGCACGCCATCCGCCCCACGCGCCAGCGCCCAATCCATCACCCGCGCCTGGTTCGCGCCGATCCCGGCCGCGGTCCAGGTCGCCCTGGGCAGCACGCGCCGCAACTCCGCCAGCAGGATGTCGAGCAGGTGCTCCTCGGCCGGCATCGCGTTCTTCACGCCCATCACGAACTGCACATGCGGGCGGTCGTCCATCAGCCCCGCATCGACCAGGCGCCGCGCGCCATGGATGTGCGAGAGGTCGAAGACCTCGATCTCCGGCCGCACGCCATGCGTCTTCATCCGCGTGGCGAGATCCATGACCAGCGCGGCCGGGTTCTCGTAGACGATGGTCGGGAAGTTGACAGACCCCGTGGAGAGCGAGGCCATGTGCGGCTTGAGGTCGAGCGCGTTGCCCCGGCTGGCGGGGTCGCGGCCGCGGCCGCCGGTGGAGAACTGCACGATCATCCCCGGGCAGTGCTTCATCACGCCCTCCTGCACCTGGGCGAAGAGCGTTGGGTCGGATGACGGGCTCTCGTCGGGATTGCGGACGTGGATGTGCACCAGGGAGGCGCCGGCCTCGAAGGCCTGATGCGTCGATTCTACCTGCTCCGCCGGCGTGACGGGGACGGCGGGGTTGTCCTTCTTCCGGGGGACGGAGCCCGTGATGGCAACGGCGATGACGGCGGGGGTCATTGGGGCGTTCCTTGCGGGGGCGCGACAGCGTGTCAGGACCTTACCAAGAGCGCGCGGCTTGGTGTTAGCCTGAGACCAGACGGGCCGAGGAGACACGGGAATGGGCAAGGGATGGCGCGCGACGCTGCTCGCGACGGGCCTGCTGGCCGCGGCGATGACCGCCGCGCCGGTCCGCGCCCAGGCCCCGGCGGTGCGGATCGGCGCCACCGACATCGGCGGCGTTGTCAGCGGACCGCGCGGGCCTGAAGCCGGGGTATGGGTGATCGCCGAGACCACCGACCTGCCGACCCGCTTCGCCAAGATCGTCGTCACCGACGATCAGGGCCGCTACCTCATCCCCGACCTGCCCGCGGCGTCCTACCGCGTCTGGGCGCGCGGCTACGGGCTGGTGGATGGGCCGCGCGCGGAAGCGCGCCCGGGGCAGAGCCTGGCGCTGACCGCCACACCGGCGCCGACGCCGGCCGCGGCGGCGGAATACTACCCCGGCGTCTACTGGTACTCGATGCTCCGCATCCCCGGCGCCGACCAGTTTCCCGGCACCGGCGACGGTCGCGGCGGCAACGGGATCCCGACCAACCTGCGCAGCCAGGAAGGCTGGATCGACGTCCTCAAGCAGTCCTGCCAGTCCTGCCACGCGCTCGGCGCGCGCAACATCCGCCACCCGAGCCCCGCATTGGGCGAGTTCCCGAACGGCTACGAGCTCTGGATGCGGCGCATCCAGGCGGGCCAGGCGATGAACCAGATGGCAGGCTCCATCGCACGGCTGGGGCCGGAACGCGGCGTGGAGCTTTTTGCGGACTGGACCGACCGCGTCGCCCGCGGCGAGCTGCCAAGCGACCAGCCGCGCCGGCCCGAAGGGTTCGAGCGCAACATGGTCGTTACGCTCTGGGACTGGGCCTCGCCCACGCACTACCAGCATGACGCGGTCTCGGCGGACAAGCGCGACCCGACGCGGCATGCGGCGGATGGCGGCGTCTATGGCTCGCCCGAGGAATCGACGGATCTCGTCCCGGTGCTCGATCCCCGCACCAACCGCACCTGGGACGTCCGGCATCCCTATGCGCATCCCGAGACGCCGACCTCGGCCGAGAACCCGCTGGGCACCTCGCCCTTCTGGGGCGACGAGCCGATCTGGGACAGCCGGACCTCGATCCACAACCCGATGATCGACCATCGCGGCCTGGTCTGGTTCACAGCGCGGATCCGCCCGCCCGGCGAGCAGCCGGCCTGGTGCCGCGACGGCGCGCAGCATCCGTCGGCGCGCGTCGCGCCGATCGCCCAATCCGGGAGGCAGCTATCGGTCTATGATCCGCGCACGCGGCAGTTCGACCTGATCGACACCTGCTTCAGCACGCATCACCTCTATTTCGGCTATGACGACGACCATACCTTGTGGACGAGCTGGGGCGGGGCGGCGGGCAGTGCGATCGGCTGGCTGAACTCGCGGCGCTACCTGGAAACGCGCGACGCCCGCGCATCCCAGGGCTGGGCGCCGATGATCATCGACGTGCCGGGCTGGGGCCGCCGCGGCGAGTACACCGAAGCGAACCAGCCCTTCGATCCCGCGAAGCAGCGGCGCGTGATCGCCGGGATGTATGCGGTGCAGCCGAGCCCGACCGACGGCTCGGTCTGGGGCCAGTCCATGGATGCGGGCTTCGCCGGCGGCACGCAGCCCGGCTACCTCATCCGCTTCATCCCGGGCGCCGATCCCGCCAATACGGGCCTGACCGAGATCTTCCGCCCGCCCGCCGGCGCCTATTCACCGCGCGGCATCGACGTGGACAGCCGCGGCGTGGTGTGGACGACGCTGGCCAGCGGCCACATGGCGAGCTTCGACCGCTCGAAATGCCGCGCGCCGCTGACCGGACCGAATGCCGCGACCGGCGAGCAGTGCTACGAGGGCTGGACCCTGTACCGCTTCCCCGGTCCGCAATTCGATGGCGTGGATCCCCAGGGCAGCGCCGACCATGCCTATTACATCTGGGTGGACCGCTTCAACACGCTCGGCCTCGGAAACGACGTGCCGATCGCCAGCACCAATGGCAGCGAGTCCCTGACCGTGCTGGTGAACGGAAGGCTGCACCAGCTCCGCATCCCCTATCCCCTGGGCTTCTTCACCAAGAACGTGGATGGACGCATCGACGATCCGAATGCGGGCTGGCGGGGCAGGGGGCTCTGGACCACGACCGGCACGCGCGCGCCCTTCCACAGCGAGACCGGCCGCGGCGAACAGCCCCGCGCCTTCCGCATCCAGATGCGGCCGGACCCGCTGGCGAACTGACCACCCGCTTCCTCGGCGCGTCGGATGCTGCGAAGCTGACGCGAACCGCCGGGGAGGGATGCGTGGTTCGTGTGTTGATGATGGCCGTGCTGCTGGCCGTCGGCGTCGCCGGCGGCGCCACGGCGCAGGGCTTTCCCACCCGCCCGGTCAGCATGGTGGTGGGCTTCGCGCCCGGTGGGCCCGCAGACGTGATCGCGCGGCTGATCGCGCCGAGCCTCGGCGCCGATCTCGGCCAGCCCGTGGTGGTGGAGAATGTCGGCGGCGCCGGCGGGTCGATCGGCCAGGCGCGCGTCGCGCAGGCCAGGCCCGATGGGCACACGATCCTGTTCGGCAGCCTGGCGCAGGCGACGATTCCGACGCTGTACCGGCGCCTATCCTTCGACCCGCTGGCGATGGACGCGGTCGGCCTGGTGAACGAGGTGCCGATGGCGATCATCGCGCGCCGCAACTTCCCCGCGACGACGCTGGCGGAGTTGGTCGGCGTCGTGCGGCGGGACGGTCGCGCGCTCAACCTCGGCAATGCCGGGGTCGGATCGACGAGCCATCTCTGCAGCCTGCTGCTGGTGTCGTCGATCGGCACGCCGGTGACGCTGGTGCCCTATCGCGGCAATGCGCTGGTGATGAACGACCTGATGTCGGGGACACTCGACATGGGCTGCGACCAGACCACCAACAACGCCGAGCAGATCAGGGCGGGGTCGATCCGCGCCTATGCCATCACGACCGAGGCGCGGGCGACGGCGCTGCCGGATGTGCCGACGACGGCGGAGGCCGGGCTGCCGGCGATGCGGATGTCGGGCTGGAATATGCTGTTCGCGCCGGCGGGCACGCCGCGGCCGGTGGTGGATCGGCTGAACCGCGCGCTGCTGGCGGCGCTGCGAGACGAGAACGTGTTGCGTCGCATGGGCGACCTCGGCAGCGGTCCCGCGAGCGGGGAGCGCACGACGCCGGACGGCGCGCAGGCCTTCTGGCGGGCGGAGATCACGCGCTGGCGGCCGCTGATCGAGGCGGCCGGCCAGTTCGCGGATTGATCAGCGCAGCGCCGCGTTGACCTTGTCGAGCGCCGCGCTGCCGGGGCAGAGATCGGCGTCGCCGAGCATGTTCAGCGGCCCCGCCATGGTGCCGAGATGCTCGTGCAGGTCGGACGGATCGGGGTCGACGAAGATCAGGCCGGTCACGATCTCGCCCTCGGCCTTGCGTTCCTGCAGGTAGTTCATGGCGGAGACGCGGTCGGTGGGATCGTGGTCCTCGTGCAGCTTGCGCAGGCGCAGCACCGTGCCGTCGTGCTGCGTGACCTCCACCGTGCTGCCCGGGGCGTAATCCGCCTCGATCGCCTCGCGGCCGAGGATGACGTCGAGCCGGTTCACGGCCTCGTTGTGGGCACGCACGAAGTCGAAGCTCTTGGTCGAGCCGTCATGGTTGTTGAAGGCGACGCAGGGGCTGATGCAGTCGATGAAGGCCGCGCCGGGATGCAGCAGCGCCGCCTTGATCAGGGGAACGAGCTGCGTCTTGTCGCCGGAGAAACTGCGGCCGACGAAGGTCGCGCCGAGCTGCAGCGCCATGGCGACCATGTCGATGGGCTCGTCGGTGTTGATCGTGCCCTTCTTGGCCTTCGATCCCTTGTCCGAGGTCGCGGAGAACTGGCCCTTGGTCAGGCCGTACACGCCGTTGTTCTCGACGATGTAGGTCATGTTGACGCCGCGGCGGATGGAATGCCCGAACTGGCCGAAGCCGATCGAGGCGCTGTCGCCGTCGCCGGAGACGCCGAGATAGATGAGGTCCCGGTTCGCGAGGTTCGCACCTGTCAGCACGGACGGCATGCGGCCATGGACGGAATTGAAGCCATGCGCCGCGCCGAGAAAGTAGGTCGGCGTCTTCGACGAGCAGCCGATCCCCGACAGCTTCGCGATGCGGTGCGGCGGGAAATCCAGCTCGAAGCAGGCCTGGATGATAGCGGCGCTGATCGAGTCATGCCCGCATCCCGCGCAGAGCGTGGAGATCGCGCCTTCGTAGTCGCGGCGCGTCAGGCCGAGCTCGTTCGTGGCAAGCAGGGGGTGATGCAGCTTGGGCTTTGGAAGGAAGGTCATTCGGCGGCTCCGGCCCGCACCAGCGGGACTACGTTGAGGCCCGACACGCGGTCGGCGATGGCGGCTCGGATGAAGCGCGCGGTGATCGGCGTGCCGTCATAGTGCAGCACCGGCACGATGCGGCCGGGATCGAGGTTGCCCTCGTTCACCAGCAGCGTGCGCAGCTGTGCGTCGCGGTTCTGCTCGACGAGGAACGCGCGCTCGTGGCGCTTCACGAAATCCACGACGTCGTCGTGGAAGGGGAAGGCGCGCACCCGTAACGCATCCACGTGGATGCCCTCGGCCTCCAGCGCCTCCAGCGCCTCCCGCATCGCGGCGGAGGTCGAGCCGTAGAAGATCACGCCATAGGGCGTCGGCTGCTTCGCGCGAGTCTCGACGGGATGCGGCACCAGTGTCTTCGCGGTGTCGAACTTGCGCAGCAGGCGCTGCATGTTGTCGACATAGGCTGGGCCTTCCTCGGTGTAGCGCGCGAAGCGGTCGCGCGACGTGCCGCGGGTGAAGTAGCTGCCCTTGGTGGGGTGCGTGCCGGGCCAGGTGCGGAAGGGGATGCCATCGCCATCGACGTCGAGGTAGCGGCCAAAGGTCTTGCCGGCCTCGAGCTCTTCGGCGGTCATGACCTTGCCGCGGTCCATCCGGCGGCTGTCGTCCCACTTGAAAGGCTCGCAGAGCCAGTCGTTCATGCCGATGTCGAGATCGAGCATGACGAAGACCGGCGTCTGCAGCCGGTCCGCCAGGTCGAAGGCGTCGGCGCTCATGGTGAAGCACTCATGCGGATCCTGCGGCAGAAGCAGGACATGCTTGGTGTCGCCATGGCTGGCATAGGCCGCCGCCAGCACGTCGGATTGCTGCGTGCGCGTCGGCATGCCGGTGGACGGGCCCGCGCGCTGCACGTCGAAGATCACCGCGGGGATCTCGGCGAAATAGGCCAGCCCCACGAACTCCGACATCAGCGAGATGCCGGGGCCGGAGGTCGCGGTGAAGGCGCGCGCGCCGTTCCAGCCCGCACCGATCACCATGCCGATCGAGGCCAGCTCGTCCTCGGCCTGGACGATCGCGTAGCGCCTGGTGCCGTCGGGGTTCGTGCGGAACTGCTTCGCCCGCCTCTCGAAGGCCTCGGCCAGCGAGGTCGAGGGCGTGATGGGATACCAGGCGCAGACCGTGGCCCCGCCATAGACCGCGCCGAGCGCCGCGGCGCCGTTGCCGTCGGTGAAGATGCGGTCGCCCACGGCGTCCGATTGCTTCAGAGTCAGCCCGATCGGGCACGCCAGGTTCGCCTGCGCCCAGTCGCGCCCCATCTTCAGCGCGTCGAGGTTCGGCTGGATCAGCTTCTCCTTGCCCTTGAACTGCTCGCGGATGAGCTGCGCCGGCGCCTCGGGGTCCATGTCGAGCAGCGCGGACAGCGCGCCGAGATAGATGATGTTCTTGAAGAGCTGGCGCTGCCGCGGGTCGGAATACGCCTCGTTGCACATCGCGGTCAGCGGCACGCCAATCACCGTGACGTCGCTGCGCAGCCGCGACGCCGGCAAGAGGCGCGTGCTGTCGTAGAACAGGTATCCGCCCGGCTCGATCTCCGCGACGTCGCGGTCCCAGGTCTGCGGGTTCATCGCGACCATCAGGTCGACGCCGCCGCGCCGGCCGAGATGCCCGGCGCCGGACACCCGCACCTCGAACCAGGTCGGCAGGCCCTGGATGTTGGAGGGGAAGATGTTGCGCGACGCGATGGGCACGCCCATGCGCAGGATTGACTTGGCGAAGAGCTGGTTGGCGCTCGCGGAACCCGAGCCGTTGACGTTGGCGAACTTCACCACGAAGTCGTTCGTGGCGACGATGGGCGTGGGCATGGAAGCCGTCACTCCGCAGGTGTAGCCAGCGCCGCCGGCCTGGTTTGGGTAGGCCGGCCGCAGGCATGCGGCTTGGCGGTCTCGAGTAGGAACTTCTGCATGTCCCAGGCACCGGTCGGGCAGCGCTCGGCGCAGAGCCCGCAATGCAGGCAGACATCCTCGTCCTTGACCATGACGCGGCCGGTCTTCAGGCCCTCGCCGATGTAAAGCGCCTGATCGAGGTTCTGCGACGGGGCGCGCAGCCTGGTGCGAAGCTCGGCCTCCTCCCCGTCATCGGTAAAGGTGATGCAGTCCACGGGGCAGATGTCGGCGCAGGCGTCGCATTCGATGCAGAGCTTCGGCGCGAAGACCGTCTGCACGTCGCAGTTCAGGCAGCGCTCGGCTTCCTTGAACGCGGTCTCCAGCCTGAAGCCGAGCTCCACCTCCGCCGCGATGTCCTTCAGCGCGAGTTCGGGCGCGCGCTGCGGCACCTTGAAGCGCAGGTCGATGGAGACATCGTTGTCGTAGCTCCACTCATGGATGCCCATCTTCTGGCTGATGAGCGAGGTGTCCGGCGGCGGGCGCACCGCCACGTCCTCGCCGCGGCAGAACAGGTCGATGGACACCGCGGCCTCGTGCCCATGCGCGACGGCCCAGATGATGTTCTTCGGTCCGAACGCCGCGTCGCCGCCGAAGAAGACGTTGGGGATGGTGGATTGGTGCGTCTTCGGGTCGAGCTTCGGCAGTCCCCAGCGGTCGAATTCCAGGCCGATGTCGCGCTCGATCCAGGTGAAGGAATTCTCCTGCCCGATCGCCACCAGCACGTCGTCGCACGGGATCAGCGTGTCGGGTTCGCCGGTCGGGACGAGCTGCCGGCGCCCCTTTTCGTCCTTCCGCGGCTCGACCTTCTCGAACACGACGCCGGTCAGGCGGCCCCCTTCATGCGTGAAGGATTTCGGCACGAGGTAGTTGAGGATCGGGATGCCTTCGTGCATCGCGTCCTCCTTCTCCCACGGGGACGCCTTCATCTCCTCGAAGCCGGACCGGACGACGACGGTCACCTGCTCGCCGCCGAGGCGGCGGGCGGAGCGGCAGCAATCCATCGCGGTATTGCCGCCGCCGAGGACCACCACGCGCTTCCCGATCGACTTGATGTGGCCGAAGGACACCGACGACAGCCACTCGATCCCGATATGGATGTTGGCCACGGCTTCCTGCCGGCCCGGCACGTCGATGTCGCGGCCGCGCGGGGCACCGGTGCCGACGAAGACCGCGTCATAGCCTTCCGCCAGCACGGCCTTCAGGCTGTCCACGCGCTGCTTCAGCCGCGTCGCGACGCCGAGGTTCACGACATAGCCGACCTCCTCGTCGATCACCTCCTCCGGCAGGCGGAAGCGCGGGATCTGGGTGCGGATCATGCCGCCGGCCTTGGCGTTGTCGTCATAGACCACGACGTCGTAGCCCAGCGGCGCCAGGTCGCGCGCGACGGTCAGCGAGGCCGGCCCGCCGCCGATGCAGGCGATGCGCTTGCCGTTGCGTTCGGTCGCGGGCTTGGGCATCCGCGCCGTCACGTCGCCCTTGTGGTCGGCGGAGACGCGCTTGAGGCGGCAGATCGCGACCGGCTCCTCCTCCACCCGGCCGCGGCGGCAGGCGGGCTCGCAGGGGCGGTCGCAGGTGCGGCCGAGGATTCCGGGGAAGACGTTCGACCGCCAGTTCACCATATAGGCGTCGGCGTAGCGGCCCTGGGCGATCATGCGGATGTATTCGGGGACCGGCGTGTGGGCCGGGCAGGCATGCTGGCAGTCCACGACCTGATGAAAATGGTCGGCGGACCGCAGATCCGTCACTTTCACGCACGCACCTCCTCACCTCGGCCGGGCGCCCTTGGGGCGTCCCGCTGGCCGTCGCCGGCACGGAGCCGGGAGGAGGTACCGTCACTGCGCCACTGGCGCCGCCGCAATCCTCCCCAGGATCCAATGCAGTGCGCGACCCCGTTTGTTTGGCGGAGTCGGCCCGGAGGCTTCGTCCGCTGCCCGACACGATGCCGCAGGGAAGGGGGGCTGCCTAGAGGGAGAGGGCCGGGACTGCACGTCATTGTGGCAATCCGCCGCGTGCTGCGCCTAGGATCGCGGCGCCACCATCCCCCAGGGAGGCCACCATGATGGAGCGCCTGTCCTTCGGCCTGGACGAGCTGGTCCGTCGCCGCGCCGCTCTGGCCGAACGTCTTCGCGAGATCGAGATCCGCGGCGACGGCGGCCCCGAGGAGGAACGCGGCCTGCGGATCGAGCTCCGCTCGCTGGATCGGGAGCTCGCGGCGATGGCCGGCGCCGCCTGACCCCCTGGCGGCGCGCGGCGGATCGGGGGAACCTGCGGCAATCCAGCAGGGACCGCCGATGCAGGACCATGTCGCCATCCTCGACCGTTTCCTCTCCGCGCCCGCCGCGACGCTGCCGAGCTTCGCCGGGGATGGGAGGCTGTATTTCCTCTCCGACGCCGCGGGGTCGGCGCAGGTGTGGGAGCTGTCGAAGGACGGGACCGCCCGCGCGCGGACGGCGCATCGCGATGCCGTGTCCTTCGTCGCGGGCAGCCCGACCGACGGCGGCGCGGTGTTCGGGCGCGACGTCGCGGGCGACGAGCGCGTGCAGCTTTACGCCCTCCCGCCGGAAGGCGAGGCTTGCGCGCTGACCGCGGCGCCTTCGGTGATGCATGGATGGGGCGCCTTCGCGCCGGACGGGCGTTCGGTCGCAGTAACGGCGAATGCGCGCGACCCCGCCCATGCCGATCCCTGCATAGTCCCGCTGGATGGCGGGCCCATGCGCCGCCTGCGCGAAGTGCTCGGCCCGCATGAACTGCAGGCCTGGCATCCCGATGGCGGCTCGGTCCTGGTGGGCTCGGCGCCGCGCGCCTTCGAGAGCACGCTGACGCAGGTTTTCGTCGCGACCGGCGAGAGCATTCCCGCGACGCCGGGAGGCGAGGGTTGGCGGCACATGAACGCCCGCTGGCGCAAGGACGGAGCGGGCTTCTGGCTGCTGACGGATCGCGGGCGGGAATATCTCGCCGTCGCCTTCATGGCGCCGGGCGGCGAGCCGCGCCTGCTGCACGCGCCGGACGCCGATGTCGAGAAGCTGGAGGCCTCGCCGGACGGCACGCGCCTGGCCGTGGTGGTCAATCTCGGCGGCTGGTCGCAGCTTCGCCTGCTGGATGCCGAAACGGGCGCGGTGCTGGCGGAGCCCGAGCATCCGCCGGGCGTGATCCAGAAGCTGACCTGGCGACCGGACGGCCGGGCGGTTGCCTTCGACCTGCTGCAGCCCACCAGGCCCGGCACGATCTGGACGGCCGACGCTGCGGGCCATGCCAACCTGCTCTTCGCCGCCGGCGAGGCGCCCGCTGGCGCGCGCACCTGGGAAGAGGACAGCTTCACCGGCCATGACGGCACGGAGATCCCGACCTTCCTGATCCGGCCGGAAGGCGATCCGCCCCCGGACGGGTGGCCCGTGCTGATCTGGGTGCATGGCGGGCCGGAGATGCAGGCTCTGCCGAACTGGCGGCCCGATCTGCAGGCGTTCTGCGCGCTCGGCATCGCGGTGATGGTGCCGAACATCCGGGGCTCCACCGGCTATGGCCGCGCCTATGCATCGCTGGACGATCGCGAGTTGCGAATGGATTCCGTGCGCGACGTCGCCTCCGCCCATGCCTGGCTGTCGGGGCTGCCCGACTTCGACGCGGCGCGCATCGCGGTGATGGGGCAGAGCTATGGCGGCTGGATGGTGCTGATGGCCGTCACGCATTTCCCCGAGCTCTGGGCCGCCGGCGTCGAATACTACGGCATTGCGCGCTGGAAGACCTTCTTCGAGCGCACCGGGCCGTGGCGCATCGCGCATCGCGCGGCGGAATACGGCGATCCCGTGCGGGACGCCGACCTGCTGGAAACCCTCTCGCCGCTGCACAAGGTCGATGCCATCCGCTGCCCGCTTTTCGTCGCGCAGGGACTGACCGACCCCCGCGTGCCGCCGCATGAGAGCGAGCAGATCGTCGCCGCGGTGAAGCGCCAGGGCGTCCCCGTGGACTTCCTCACCTTCCCCGACGAGGGGCACGGCTTCCTCAAGCGCGACAACCGCCGCACCGCCTATCGCGGCGTCATGGCCTTCCTGGCGCGGCATTTGCTCGGCCAGGCGTGACACAAGGGAGAAGTCCGATGCGTCGCAGGACCCTGATCGCCACCGCCGCCACCCTGCCCATGCTGCCGCGGCCGAGCCTAGGGCAGAACGCCAACCGCGTGCTGCGCTTCGTGCCGGAGGGCAACCTCAACAACCCCGATCCCGTCTGGACGACCACGACCGTCGCCCGGAACCACGCGCTGATGATCTGGGACATGCTCTTCGCGCTGGACAGCAGCTACACGCCGCGCCCGCAGATGGTGGAGGCGTGGGAGACCTCGGACGACCGGCTGACGTGGCGCTTCCGCCTCCGCGACGGCCTGGTCTTCCACGACGGCGTGCCCGTGCGCGGCGTGGACTGCATCGCAAGCATCCAGCGCTGGGGCCGCCGCCGGCCGCTCGGCCAGACGCTGCTCGACCGCACGGAAGAGATGTCCTCGCCGGACGACCGCAGCATCGTCATCCGGCTGAAGCGGCCCTATGGGCTGATGCTCGAGACGCTCGGCGACTACTGCTTCGTGATGCCGGAGCGCATCGCACGGACCGACCCCTTCACGCAGATCAACGAGTATGTGGGATCCGGCCCCTACCGGTTTCCGCGGGACCAGTGGGTCTCCGGCTCCCAGGCGGTCTACCTGCGGAACGAGGCGTACCGGCCGCGCACCGAGGCGCCGGACTTCGTCTCGGGCGGCAAGGTCGTGAATTTCGACCGCGTGGAATGGCGCATCATGCCGGACAGCGCGACCGCCGTCGCAGCGCTCGGCAACAACGAGGTGGACTGGATCCAGCAGCCGCAGGCGGACCTGCTGCCGCTGATGCGGCGCAACCGGCAGATCAGGATCGCGGTCAACGACCGCATCGGCGTGACGGGAATGGTCGCGCTCAACCACACGCAGCCGCCCTTCAACAACCAGAAGCTCCGCCAGGCGCTGCTGCCCGCCCTGAACCAGCTGGACTTCGTCACCGCTGCGCTCGGCAGCGAGACGGAGCTCTACCGCGTGCCGGTCGGCACCTTCACCCCTGGCATGCCGATGGCCAATGACGAGGCGTTGGAGATCCTGACCGGCCCGCGCGACCTGGACCGCGCGCGCCGCATGGTCGCGGAAAGCGGCTACGCCAATGAGCGCGTCGTGCTGATGGCGCCGACCGACTATCCCGCGACGCTCGCGATCGCGCAGGTCGCGAACGACCTCTTCAAGAAGCTTGGCCTGAACGTGGACTTCCAGGTCATGGACTGGGGCACGCTCGTGCAACGCCGCACCAGCAAGGAACCGCTGGAGCGCGGCGGCTGGAGCGCCTTCTGCACGACCTACGAAGGCCTGACCGTCGCCGACCCGGCCACGCATATCCCGCTGCGCGGCAACGGCCCGGCGGCCTGGTTCGGCTGGCCGGTCTCGCCGCGGCTCGAGGCGCTTCGCGACCAGTGGCTCGACGCGCCGGACCTCAATGCGCGCAAGGCGATCGCGCGGCAGATGCAGCGCGTCGCCTTCGAGGAGGTGCCCTATCTCCCGACCGGGCAGCTCTTCTACCCCACGGCCTTCAGAACCAACGTAGAGAACATCGTGCCGGCGTCCTTCCCGATCTTCTGGGGCGTGCGGAAAACCTAGTCTTCCGTCGCGCGCCGCAGCAGCCAGGCATAGAGCGCGGCGCGCGCGGCGCTGCGTGCGGGAAAGAGCCGCGCGCTGTCGACGGCGAGCGCGTCCCTGTCGAAGCTCGCGGGCGTCGCGCCACGCGCGGCCCAGTCCTGCAGCAGCGCCGGCGTCGCCTCGGGGTGGAACTGCACGCCGACGGCGCGCGGCAGGGCGAGCGCCTGCACCGTGCCCTCGTCGCGCGCCAGCACCTCGGCCTGCGGCGGGGCGGTGATGACGTCGCCGTGCCAACGCGGCCAGGGTCCGGCGAGGACCGGATCGGCGGCGTGCGCGATGTCGTGCCAGCCGCGGAAGAAGCGCCCATCGGGGTCGCGGCGCGACCCACCCCCAGCGGAATGCGCGATCATCTGCGCGCCGAAGCAGATGCCGATGGTGGGCCGGCGCGCGTTCAGCCGCGCGGCGATCATCGCGCGCTGGCGAGGGATCCAGCGGATGTGCGTGTCGTAGGTGCCGTGCTGGCTGCCGAGCAGCACGACAACCTCGTTGCGCTCCATCGCGGCCTCGTCCAGCGCCTCGCCGGTGGTGATTTCCAGCGGGTGGCCCTGCTCGCGCAGCCAGGTGCCGAAAGCGCCTTCCGGTGCGTGCTCGCTGTTGCGGACCAGCAGGATCTTCACGCGATTCCAAGCCTTTCGTCACGTCGCCGCAGCCAGTGCACGACCGGCAGCGTGGCCAGCACCATCCAGGCCTTGCCGACGATCTGCCCGGCCAGGAAGTCCAGGCTGCCGAAGGCCAGCCACAGAAAGCAGACGCTGTCCACCACCAGGCCGACCGCGCCGCTGGCCGCGACCGCCAGCACCAGGCCGCGCTTCTGCAGCGGCGTGTAGACGCCGAGGTCAGCGAATTCCGACAGCAGGTAGGCGGCGACGGACGCCACCACCAGCGCCGGCGGCGCGAGGAGGGCGGAGATCGCCCCGCCCGCCAAGACCGCGCCGATCGCCGCGAGAAGGCCCAGCCGCCGCTGCACCATGTCGCGCAGCACCAGCGACAGCCCGACCATCAGCACGCCCGACGGCGCCATCAGCCCCGGCGCGACGGGGATCAGGCACGGCCCGCCCGGGACGCAGACCGCGCCGATGTTCCCGATCATCCAATTGGCGGCGGGGATGCAGAGGGCGAAGGCGGCCAGGAAGAACAGCCCCTCGCGCTGGGACGGCGTCACGCGGTCTCTCCGTGAAAGGCGCGCCAGCCGCGCGCGCGGAGGTCGCAGGCCGGGCAGGTGCCGCAGCCCGCGCCCCACTCATGCGGCGTGCGGTCGCCGAGATAGCAGGAATGGGTGCCGCTGCGGATCGCCTCGACCAGCGCCGCGCCCCCGAGCTTTTCCGCCACTTCCCAGGTCGCCTTCTTGTCGCGCCACATCAGCGGGGTGTGCAGGACGAAGCGCCTCTCCATCCCGAGGTTCAGCGCGACCTGGAGCGCCTTGATGGTGTCGTCGCGGCAGTCGGGATAGCCGGAATAGTCGGTCTCGCAGACGCCGGTGACGATGTGACGGAGGCCCCGTCGGAAGGCCAGCGCGGCGGCGAAGGTCAGGAAGAGCAGGTTGCGGCCGGGGACGAAGGTGTTGGGCAGGCCGCCGGTCTCCATCTCGATCGCGACGTCGCGGGTCAGCGAGGTCTCGCTCATCGCGCCCAGCGCGTCGAGCTTGAGGACGTGATCCTCGCCGAGGCTTGGCGACCACGCCGCATTGCCCCGCAGCCAGGCCAGGAACCCCGTGCGGATGTCGAGCTCGATCCGATGGCGCTGGCCGTAGTCGAAGCCGATGGTCTCGACGCGGTCGAAGCGGTCCAGCGCCCAGGCCAGGCAGGTCGCGGAATCCTGCCCACCGGAGAACAGCACGAGCGCGGCGTCCGTCATGCCGGAAGCCTCGCCGCCGCCCAGCGCGCGCACTCCGCGACGACGGGGTCGGGGTCCTCGCACAGCGCCTGCGCGGCGGGGCGCAGCGATGCGTCGGCGCTGTTGCCGATGGCGACGAGGACATTGCGGACGAAGCGGTTGCGACCGATGCGCTTGATCGGGCTGCCGCTGAACAGCGCGCGGAACCCGGCGTCGTCCAGCGCCGCGAAGTCGGCCAGCTTCGGCGCGGTCAGCGCGTCGCGCGGAGCGAAGGCGGGCTCCTCATGCGCGCGGGCGAACTTGTTCCAGGGGCAGACCGCCAGGCAATCGTCGCAGCCATAGATGCGGTTGCCCATCTTCCCACGCAATTCCGGCGGGATCGGCCCGTGGTGCTCGATGGTGAGATAGGAGATGCAGCGCCGCGCATCCAGCCGATAGGGCGCGGGGAAGGCGTCGGTCGGACAGGCCCGCAGGCAGGCGTCGCAGGAGCCGCAATGGTCGGCCTCGGCCTCGTCGGGCGCGAGCTCGAGCGTCGTGAAGACCTCGCCCAGGAACAGCCATGACCCGTGCGCGCGGGAGACCAGGTTGGTGTGCTTGCCCTGCCAGCCCAGGCCGGCCGCCTGCGCCAGCGGCTTCTCCATCACCGGCGCGGTGTCCACGAAAACCTTGAGCCCGGTGCCCTCGAAGCGGTGCGCCATCCATTGTCCCAGCTGCTTCAGCCGCCCCTTCACGACGTCATGGTAGTCGCGGTTGCGGGCATAGACGCTGACGGTAGCGCGGTCGCGCTGCGACAGTGTCGCCAGCGGGTCGGTGTCGGGTCCGTAGTTCAGGCCGAGGCAGATGACGCTGACGGCCTCGGGCCACAGCGCACGGGGATGCGCGCGCTGTTCGGCGCGGCGCTCCATCCATGCCATCGATCCGTGCTGGCCCTCGGCCAGGAAGCGCATGAGCCGCTCGCGCGTCTCCACTGCGAGATGCGCACGGGCGAAGCCGACGGCGTCGAAGCCGAGCTCGAGTGCCTTGGCGCGGATCAGGTCACGGGCGCGGCTCCCGCCCCGGCCCTCCCCCACGATAGCGGGGGAGGGAGAGGTGCGTTGGCGCAGGAAGGCTCGCTCAGCCCCGGCCACGATACGGCGCGACGCCCTGGTCGGGGATCCAGACGCCCTCGGGCGGGGCGCCGGTCTGGAAGAAGACGTCGATCGGGATGCCGCCGCGGGGATACCAGTAGCCACCGATGCGGAGCCACTCCGGCGACAGCGTCTCTACCAGGCGCTTCGCGATTCCAACGGTGCAGGCCTCGTGGAAGGCGCCGTGGTTCCGGAAGCTCGTCAGGAACAGCTTTAGCGACTTGCTCTCCACCAGCCACTCGCGGGGAACGTAGTCGATGACGAGATGCGCGAAATCCGGCTGCCCCGTCAGCGGGCAGAGCGAGGTGAATTCGGGCGCGGCGAAGCGTACGCAATAGGGCGTGCCGGGATGCGGGTTCGGCACGCGTTCCAGCACCGCTTCCTCGGGATTGCGGGGCTGCTCGACATGGTGGCCGAGCATGGTCAGGCCGGAGACGTCGGTCTTCATGCTCATGCCGCCTGCTTCTCCGTCTCGCCCTCGGCCCAGCCGGCCTCGATGATCGCCGCCTCGGCCTCGAAGCGGCCTTCCAGGATGGCGCGACGCAGGCGTTCCATCAGCCATTGGTAGTAGCGGATGTTGTGCCAGCTCAGCAGGATCGGGCCGAGCATCTCCTCCGCCTTGAAGAGGTGATGGAGATAGGCGCGAGAGTGCCGCGTGCAGCAGGGGCAGTCGCATTCCGGATCGAGCGACGATCCGTCGTCGGCGAAGCGCGCGTTGCGCAGGTTCATCACGCCGCGGCTGGTGTAGGCCCGCGCGGTGCGGCCGGACCGCGTCGGCATCACGCAGTCGAACATGTCCACGCCGCGCCGCACCGCGCCGATCAGGTCGCCCGGCGTGCCGACCCCCATGAGGTAGCGCGCCGATCCGCTGGGCAGCAGCGGCGTCGTGATGTCCAGCACCCGGAACATCTCGTCCTGTCCCTCGCCGACGGCAAGGCCGCCGATCGCGTAGCCCTCAAAGCCGATCGCGGTCAGCGCGGCGACGGATTCCGCGCGCAGCTCGTCGTAGACACCGCCCTGCACGATGCCGAACAGCCCGTGGCCCTCCCGCGGGACAAAGGCCTCGCGGCAACGCGCGGCCCAGCGCATGGAAAGCCGCATGCTGGCCGCGGCCTGCTCGGGCGTCGCGGGGAAGGGGGTGCATTCGTCGAAGCACATCGTGACATCGGCGCCGAGCAGGTGCTGGATCTCGACGCTGCGTTCCGGCGTCAGGCGGTGGTAGCTGCCGTCCACATGGCTGCGGAAGGTGACGCCGTCCGCGTCCATCTTGCGGAGGTCCGTCAGGCTCATGACCTGGAAGCCGCCCGAATCCGTCAGGATCGGGCCGCGCCAGTCCATCAGCTTGTGCAGGCCGCCCAGCCGCGCGACGCGCTCCGCCGTCGGGCGCAGCATCAGGTGATAGGTGTTGCCCAGCACCATCCTCGCCCCGGTCGAGCGCACGGCGTCCGCGGTCATCGCCTTGACCGTGCCGGCGGTGCCGACGGGCATGAAGACCGGCGTCGGCACCTCGCCATGCGCGGTGTGCAGCGTGCCGGCGCGCGCGGTGCCGTCCGTCGTGGTCGGCGTCCAGCGCAGCGTCATGGCAGGTCCTGTTCGCAGCGGAACAGCAGGCTGCCGTCGCCGTAGGAGAAGAAGCGGTATTCCTGCGCCACCGCATGGGCATAGGCCGCGTGCATCCGCCGCGTGCCGGCGAAGGCGGAGACCAGCATCATCAGCGTGGATTTTGGCAGGTGGAAGTTCGTCAGCAGCGCGTCCACCGCATGGAAGCGGAAGCTCGGCAGGATGTAGAGGTCGGTCAGCCCCCGGAAGGGCGCGACGGTGCCGTCGCCGCGCGCCGCCGTTTCCGTCACGCGCATTGCGGTGGTGCCGATGGCCACCACGCGCTTTCCCGCGGCGCGGGCGGCGTTGATCGTAGCGGCAGCCTCGCCGCCGATCTCGGCCCATTCCCGGTGGATGTGGTGCCGCCGAGGATCGTCCTCGCGCACCGGCAGGAAAGTGCCGGCGCCGACATGCAGCGTGACGGTCGCGCGCTTCACCCCCCGCGCATCCAGCGCGGCGAGCAGCCGGTCGGTGAAATGCAGGCTCGCGGTGGGGGCTGCGACGGCGCCGGGGCGCCTGGCGAAGATGGTCTGGTAGTCCTGGGCGTCCTCAGCGCGCGGGCCGTGGTCCCGGTGGATGTAGGGCGGCAGGGGAACCTCGCCGGCCTTCTCCAGCGCCGCGGCGAGCGCTGCCTGGTCGGGGCCGAAATCGAGCATGGCGGAGCCGCCGTCCCGCTCCACCACGCGCGCTGCGCAATCCGCGGCGCCCTCGATCTCCACGACGTCGCCGGGGCGGAGGCGCCGCGCGTTGCGCACCAGTGCGTGCCAGAGGCCGCCGCCCTCGGCGCGGTTCAGCATGATCTCGACGCGCGCCTCGCCCCGCCGGCCGTGCAGGCGCGCCGGGATCACGCGGGTGTCGTTCACCACCATCACGTCGCCGGGCTGCAGCAGGTCCGGGAGGTCGAGTACGCCCCGGTCTATCAGGCCGTCTTTACGCACAACGAGCAGCCGCGCGGAATCGCGCGGCCGCGCCGGTGCCTGGGCGATCAGGCGCTCGGGCAGGTCGTAGTCGAAATCCTCGGTCCGCAGCGCCGTTGCGGCCGGGACGGGGGGCGGAGCCTCCGGCATGGCCGCGGCATGTGGCCTTCTCCGCGAGGCTTGTCCAGCGGCGCTTGCCACGGATCGGTCATGCGGCATCGCCTGCGGCGAGGCGGAGTTCACCTACACTGTGCGCTGCGGCCGCGGCCAGGACAGCGGGTTGCGCAACCTTCGGGAGGCGCTAATCAGCGAAGCCGTCGCCTTTCGCCAGGCGTGCTGATCATCCATGGCGACAGCCATTTCTGGCTGCATGACCGGCTCTTCGCCGCTGCGGCGAAGCTCACCCGCATCATGGTCCCGGGCGACCGTGAAACGCGTGCCATCCGCGTCGCGGTGGACCTGGCGACGGCCGAACCCTGGAGCTTCTCGCTGATCGGGCCGGACGATCGACTGATGCCGAACGGGTGTGATTGAGGCTCAGCGCGGCCGCCAGCGGACCGCCCGGCCGGCGCCGTCGGCGTTGCCCGCGGTCGCGCCAATGATGGCGTGCAGCTCGACCTGGCCCTGGCCTGGGATGTCCAGGATCGGCGGGTCGAGCGACGCGATGCGGCTGCCCTCGGGCGCCTCCACGATGCCGGCAGGCTCATGCTGGCCGGTCTCGGCCTCAGAATTCTCCTGCGGGGCGGCGCCCTGGGGCTCGTCACGGCCGGCGTAGCGCACGCCCTTCATGGGAGCGAGGGAGTAGCGTTCCTCCTCCGCCGCGCCGGCGCCGCCGATGACGTAGCGATAGACCTCGAAGCGCTCCACCTGGCGATCCCCTTCGTGCCGCCGCGCAACGCCGGGTGCGGCCAGCCGGTTCCGATCGAGGTCGTACGCGCGCGGGTTGCAAGGCTGCCGATCACGGCAAGGCGAGATTGTATACTTTCACTCGAAACCGGTCTGTCGCCGGACCTAGCGTGCCGCATCGGCAGGCCGGCGCCGGTGGAGGATTTCAGCATGCGGATGGTATTCGCGGGCGCCGCCTTGGGCGCCTTGGCCGCGCTGTGCCTGGGCCCCGCCCTGGCGGAAGATCCGATCGACGCGATGGTGGACCGCCATATCGGCGCGCTTGCGCCGCCGGCGATCCTGTCGGAGCCGCCCGTGATCGAGACCTCTGGCGCCGCCGAGCCCGATATCGGCCTGGAGGGCGGTGGGCCAGGCATCGCCTGCCAACCCGTCTATTCCAGCGCCATCGTCCGGGTCGGAGAGACGACCGGCGATCCCGAGAAGGACAGCCTCGGACGCATCGTGGATGGCCTGGAGTGCGGGCCCGGCTGACCGCCCGGGCCGCGATCAGGCCCGGATCAGGTTCCGCACCGGCGCTGCGGACCCGCTGCCGGGGAAGGCCTGCGCCACCGCGGCCGGCGGCAGGCGCAGGTGATCCTGCAGCAGCGCCTTGGCCACGGCACGCAGGTCGGTGGTCGGGCGAAGGTCGCGGTTGTCCAGCAGGCTGTCGGGCTTGAGGCCCGGCCAGTCCGTCGCCACCCGCCCGCCCGCCACCGCCCCGCCCAGCAGGAAGGCGACGCCCGCCGTGCCGTGGTCGGTGCCGTTGTTGCCGTTGGCCCGCGCGGTGCGGCCGAACTCCGTGATCACCAGCACCGCGGTCTGCGCCCAGGCCGCGCCCAGCCCGGCCTGCAACTGGGCGATGCCGGCGTCGAGCGCGCGCAGCGGCCCCATGATCCGGCCGACCTGCCCGGCATGGGTGTCCCAGCCCCCGATCTCCAGCGCCGCGACGCGCGGGCCCTGAGGCTCCGCCAGCAGGCGGGCGGCGGCGGCGGCCAGGCGCGGGAAGTTGCCGCGTTCCGGGTCGTTCTCGGGCGGGCCGAGCGTCTGCTCGGCGAAGCCGCGAGCACGCAGTCCCTCCCGGAACAGCGGCCCGAGCGCCGGATCGGCGTCCTGCAGCGCGGCGAGGCGCAGCATCAGGTCGGGCTGCGGGCGATCCAGTCCCGGCGGGGCATAGGCCCCGACCGGCGCCGGCCCGCGCAGCAGCAGCGGCACGCCGGTCCCGACCGCGAGCCCGGTGCGCGCCTGGCCGGCCTGCGTCATCCCCTGCAGGGCGCGGTTGAGCCAGCCGCTGGTCAGGCGCTGGTCGCCGCCGGCCTCCAGCATGTCCTGCGCCTCGAAATGCGACCGGCTGCGATAGGGGCCGGCGACGGCATGCACGATCAGCGCCTGGTCGGCCCGATAGAGGCCGTGGAGGTTGGCCAGGGCGGGGTGCAGCCCGAAGGTTCCTCCGAGGTCGAGCAGCCCGTTCTCCTGCCCGGGCTCCGGCAGGCGGAGGGTGGGGCGGAGCTCCGCGAAATCGGGGTCGCCGTATGGCTCGACGACATGCAGCCCGTCCATCGCGCCGCGCAGCAGGATGACGACGAGGCGCCGGTCGCCGGGTGCCTGGCCGAAGGCGGCGCGGGTGCCGCCGACGACGATGGACGCCCAAAGCCCGAGCAGCAGGCTGCGCCGGGTCGGCGAGAAGGACGCATGCCCGGCGTCCGCCGTCCGACCGGCGGAGGTCGCGCCCCGGAGCCGTGGATCGGCCGGCGCTCCGTTCATCGGTGCATGAACTCCGGGCTGGCGAAGAGGATTGTGAGCGACTCACGGACCGACCCGGCCCGGCGCATCGCGTCCACCGTCTCGGCCTTGGCGAAGGGCCCGAGGGCGGTCTCCACCACAACCGCGGGATCGGCGCGTCCGAGCCGCCCCGCGAAGGTATAGGCCCAGTCCACCCTGCGCATCAGCGCCTCGGGCGAGGCCCATTGGTCCGCCTGGTCTGCCCAGCCATTGGGCTGCGGCGCGCCCCAGAGGGGCTGGGCCAGCTGCCCCAAGCCGCCCAGAACGATGTCGGCGCGGTCGAAGCCGCCGGCACGCGCCGCGGCCAGCAGATAATCCGTCGGCGGCCGCAGCTTGGTCAGCGGCGGGTCCCAGGCTTCTGGCAGCGCGATCAGCGCCTTGTAGGCCGCGGCGAGGCTGCCGTCCGAGCCCGAGAGCGCCTGCTCGATCGCGCGCACGGCGCCGGGGGGCGGGCTGTCCGCCACGAAATGCCGCGCCAGCTTGACCGCGATGTGCCGGTAGGTCGCGGGATGCGTGGCGAGGAAGCGGATCGCCTGTTCCTGGCTGTCCGGCCCGGCCTCGAAGCGGCGGCCGAGCAGCATCTTCTCGCCGGGCTCGTGGGTCCCGGGGCGCCAGACGAAGCCGAAGGGCTCCTGCTCTACCGCGACGGACCAGCCCGTCAGGATCTTCGCGAATTCCTGCACGTCGCCCTGGGTGTAGCCGCCGGCAGGCGAGAGGGTGTGCAGCTCCAGCACCTCCCTCGCCAGGTTCTCGTTCAGGCCGCGGCGCGACCGCTGGCCGGCCGGGCTGTTCGGCCCGACGGAGCCCTGGTTATCGAGGTAGACCAGCATCGCGGGATGCCGGACCGCCGCGACCGCGAGGTCGGCGAAGCGGCCGGCGAGGTTGGGGCGGATCGCCTCGCGTTCCAGCGCGCCGATCAGGCTGCCGGCGACGCCGTTGCGGCGGCTGACCGTGAAGTGGTTGGCCCAGAAGTCCACGAGGCGGTCGCGGAAGGTCTCGCCGGAGGCGAGGCGCCGCTCGGCCCAGGCGCGGGATTCCGCCCGCTGCATCTCCTGGAAGGCGGCCCCGGCGTCGGGCGGGGCCGGCGTCGGGGCAGGGGATTCGGCTCGCGCGGCGGGGGGGCCGGCATTCTCCCGCGCGGCCTGGGCCGGTGCCGGTGCGTTCTCCCGCGCGGCTTGCGCCTGTGCGTTCTCGCGCGCGGCTTGCGCGGCGGCCCGGTCGCGCTGGCGGCGTTCCTGCACGAAGGCGGCGCGGGCGCGCAGGATCTCCGCGCTGGAAGGTCCGGTGGGCGGGGCGGCGGGGCTGTCGAGCTGCGCGGCCAGCCAGGCGGCGGGATCCTCCGGCGGCGTCTCGCCCTGCCGCAGCCCGTATCCAAAGCGGATCGGGGCAATGTGGCTACGGACCGTCATGCCCCCGTATCTACCACGATCCGCCCCGGCCTTCGCCAGCGGCGCGACGACGCGAAGCAATTCGTAACCCGGCCAGGCAAGCCGGCCCCGCATGCCGCCCTGCCGCGCGCACATGGCCGCCGCTGCGCTCCGTGCTTGCAATCCGCCCCGGGAGAGGGCATCTGCGCACCGCACAAGCTGATTCGACGCGACGGGCGGACACCTTCGGGCGTCCTGGCTAACAGCCAGGGAGGCCTAAGGGGACGTCCGCTTTCGGCTTATAGACCGGACTCCAGGAGGCCCATCGTGGCGCGCACCCCGCTCGAGCGTATCCGCAACATCGGCATCACGGCGCATATCGACGCCGGCAAGACCACTACGACCGAGCGGATCCTCTACTACACCGGCAAGTCCCACAAGATCGGTGAGGTCCACGACGGCAACACCACCACCGACTACATGGAGCAGGAGCGCGAGCGGGGGATCACCATCACCTCCGCCGCCGTGACGGCCGTGTGGAAGGACTACCGCATCAACATCATCGACACGCCCGGCCACATCGACTTCAACATCGAGGTGAACCGCTCGCTGCGCGTGCTCGACGGCGCCATCTTCATCATCGAGGGCGTGGCCGGCGTGCAGCCGCAGTCCGAGACCAACTGGCGCCTGGCGGACCGCTACAACGTCCCGCGCATCATCTTCATCAACAAGCTCGACCGCACCGGCGCCGACTTCTACCGCGCGGCTGCGACCCTGACGGAGAAGCTCGGCATCAACTGGGTGGCGCTGCAGCTGCCGATCGGCATCGAGGACACCTTCAAGGGCGTCGTCGACCTCGTCGAGATGAAGGCGATCATCTGGGAAGGCGACGAGCTCGGCGCCGCCTACCACGACGCGCCGATCCCGGCCGACCTCGCCGACAAGGCCGCGGAGTACCGCCAGAAGCTGATCGACACCTGCGTTGGCGTCGACGAGGCCGCGATGGAGGAATACTTCGACAAGGGCGACGTGTCGGTCGAGACGCTGAAGCGCTGCATCAAGAAGGGCACGATCTCCGGCGAGTTCCGCCCCGTGCTGTGCGGCACCGCCTTCAAGAACAAGGGCGTGCAGCCGCTGCTCGACGCCGTCCTGGACTATCTCCCGTCCCCGGTCGACATCCCCGGCATCAAGGTCGCGCCTGAGGAAGGCCAGGACGAGACGGCCGAGCGCCGCAACATCCCGGCCGACGAGAACGCGCCCTTCGCGGGCCTGGCGTTCAAGATTATCAACGACAAGTACGGCAACCTGACCTTCGTGCGCGTCTACCGCGGCGTCCTGCGCCAGGGCGACATGGTGATGAACACCACGAAGGACAGCCGTGAGCGCATCGGCCGCATCTTCCAGATGCACGCCGACAAGCGCGAGGAGATCAAGGAGGTCTTCGCCGGTGACATCGCGGCCTTCGTCGGCCTGAAGGACACCGGCACGGGCGACACCCTCGCCTCCAACGACGACCCCGTCATCCTCGAGCGCATGGCCTTCCCGGTCCCGGTCATCGACATCTCGGTCGAGCCGAAGACCAAGGAAGGCGTCGAGAAGATGACGCTCGGCCTGCAGAAGCTGGCCGGCGAGGATCCCTCGCTGCGGCTCCGCACCGACCAGGAGAGTGGCCAGACCATCCTGTCGGGCATGGGCGAGCTGCACCTCGAGATCATCATCGACCGCCTGAAGCGCGAATACGGCGTGGACGCCAATATAGGCGCCCCGCAGGTTGCCTATCGCGAGACCATCACCAAGCCGCACACCGAGACCTACACCCACAAGAAGCAGTCGGGCGGCTCGGGCCAGTACGCCGAGGTGAAGATCGTCTTCGAGCCGAAGGATCGGAACACCGGCATCGAGTTCGTCAACGGCGTCGTCGGCGGCGCGGTGCCGCGCGAATACATCCCCGCGGTCGAGAAGGGCATCAAGGTGCAGGCCGACACCGGCGTGCTCGCCGGCTTCCCCACCGTGGACTTCAAGTACACGCTGGTGGACGGCAAGTACCACGACGTCGACTCCAGCGCGCTGGCGTTCGAGATTGCGGCCAAGGCCTGCTTCCGCGAGGGCATGAAGAAGGCCTCGCCCGTGATCCTCGAGCCGATCATGGACGTCGAGGTCACGACCCCGTCGGATCACGTCGGCGACGTCGTCGGCGACCTCAACCGCCGCCGCGGCGTGATCCAGTCGCAGGACATGGCGGGCACGTCGGTGATCGTGCGCGCGCATGTCCCGCTGAAGGAGATGTTCGGCTACATCTCGAACCTCCGCGGCATGACCAAGGGCCGCGCGAGCTTCTCGATGCAGTTCCACCACTACGATCCGGTGCCGCGCAACGTGGCGGACGAGATCATGAAGAAGTCCGCCTGATCCGCGGATCTCCGATCGGGCTTTCGAAAGGGGCGTCGGCGCGGGCCGGCGCCCCTTCTCGATTCAGGGATCCGTGTCCGTGACGACGCCGGAGGCGGCCGCGCCGATCCGCCGGCGCTTCATCGCGCGCCCGGCGTCGAGGCCCGTGAGAAGGGCGCGTCGGCGCGGACCTGGCCGAAGCGGATCCCTGCGCGGTCGGCATAGTGTCCGCCGAGATGCGGCACCCAGCATTCCGGCGCGAAGCGGGTGCCGTCCTCATCGAGCGGAAGCACGTAGCGCGATGCGAAGCCCGGCGGCGGCTTGGCCCAGCATTGCCCCGCCGCCGCACGTTCCTGGACCCACCAGTCCGACATCGCCTTGCTGCGATGGATATCGAAGGCGTCGGAGGCGACATGCGCGCGCGCCAGCGCGCGGTCGAGGACATACATCGCGCAATACGGGCGCAGCGGCTGGATGAAGCGCCGCCCCCGGATCTCGACGCCCGGCCGGGTCGCGGGATCCAACATCTCCGCAAAATCCGACAGGCGCAGCTCGAGGTGATTCGCGCTGTGCTCGACACGCAGGAAGGACGGGATCAGCCGCACCTTCGCCAGCGCCGGCCGCCAGGTCAGGAAATAGCGGAAATTCGCGACCCCGAAGCGCATGTCGTCCTCGAGATAGACGAAATGCGTATAGGGCGAGCCCTCCGCCAGGAAGACGCCGGGGATGATCCGCTTGTGCGCCCAGGTCAGCTCCTTCGGCTCGAAGGGGCCGACGACGACGCGGACCATCAGCGTCTTGGCGCCGGTCAGCCCCGACCGCAGCATCTGGCCAAGCGCATTCGCCTTGTCGCCGCCGATGTCGTTGACGAAGACCTGGATGTCCAGCCGCGCGACCGGGAAGTCCGACAAGGTCCTGACGACCTCGGACAGGTGCTGCAGCCGCGCGGTCGGGTTGTGCGACGTGATGGCGACGAGCACGGAGGCCTTGTGCATCGGAAGGGGCGACCGCATGGCGCGAAGCTAGAGCACGTTCCGACCGGAGGGAATCATCCGATCGGAAGACGCTGTCGATTCAGCGCCGCATGAAGTGCGGCGCGACCAGGTCCAGCACCGTCGCGCCGGCTGGCTCCGTCACGCCGGCATAGCGCAGCGTCACCACCGCCATCTCCGGCTTGCTGCGGCTGGCGCGCACGGCTTCCACCGTGACGGTCAGCCGCACCGGCGTATCGGGGTCGAGAGGCGCGGGCCAGTTCAGCTGCATCCCGCCCGCGCCGAGATTGACCTCGGCCAGCAGGCCGCTGCGCAGCAGGTGCGCGACCGCGGCGGAAAGGGTGTGCATCCCGCTCGCGACTAGGCGGCCGAAGATCGAGGCCTTGGCAGCCTCGTCGTCGAGGTGGAAGGGCTGCGGGTCGAATTTCCGCGCGAAGTCCAGCACCTCCTCCCGCGCCAGGACGAAGGTGCCGAGGTCGAAGGACATGCCGGGCGAAAGCTCGTCGGCGGAACGGATGGGCGTCATGGCGGCGGAAGCTATCGGCGGGGCCGCCTCGCCGCCAGGGGCGCGCGGCCGAAAGGCTCGCCGCAACGGGTCGGAGGGAGGATCGCCGATGCGCCGCCGTGGGGTTCTGGCCTTCGGGGCCGCGATGCTGGCCGCGCCCGCGCTGCGTGTGCAACCGGCCTGGCCGGCCGGCGGATGGGTGTCACCGCCGATGGCAGCGCCGCGATCGGGCTGGGGCCGGAGCCCTTCGCGGCCTTCCTGCGCACGGAGCAGGCGAAATGGGCCGAGGCCGTCCGGATCAGGGGCGCGCAGGTCGATTGATCAGCTTGCCTCGGGCCTGACCACCAGCGTCGTGCCGTCCACCGCCTCCACGCGCACGGTCGCGCCGGGGGACGGCGGCGCCACGCCCCGCGGCAGCCGCGCCGCCCAGTCGCTGTCGCCGAGGCGCACGCGCAGCCCGGGGCCGTCGCCCGGCAGCACCACGCCCTGGCGCCCGGCAAGCCCCGCCTCCGGCGCGTTGACGCGATGACCGGGGCCGCGGCGGCGCCGGATCCAGACCGAGACCGCGACGCCGAGCGCGAGCGCCAGCAGGAAGATCGCGACGGCGCCGCCGAAGGTCAGCGGCGTCACCATAAGCACCAGTCCCGTCGCGACCGCGGCGAGCCCCGCCCAGAAGAGATAGACGCCGGGCAGCAGCATCTCCCCGCCCAGGCCGAGAAGCCCGAGCAGGATCCAGATCAGCCCCGGTTCCACGGGCTGCCCCCTGTTCCCGGCGGGAAGCTGGGCGGCGACGCGGCGACGGGCGGCGCGCCGCCCGGACCGGGCGCCCTCAGCAATTCCATGGCCTGCGCGATGCCGCCGGCCAGCGCCGAGCTTTCCATCGGCACGACCACGAGGCGGGAGGACGGGTTGCCGGCCATCGCCTCGAAGGCGCGGACGTATTTCTCCGCGATGAAGTAGCGCAGCGCGTCGGCGCCCGCGCCGGCCGCGGCCTCGGCGACCATGCGGGTCGCGTTGGCTTCCGCCTGCGCCAGGCGCTCGCGCGCCTCGGCGTCGCGGATGGCGGAATCGCGGCGGCCCTCGGCCTGCAGCACCAGGGCCTGCTTCTCGCCCTCGGCCCGCGCAACGGCGGCGCGGCGCTCGCGCTCGGCAGTCATCTGCAGGTTCATCGCGCGGATCAGGTTCTCCGGCGGCTCGATCTTGCGGATCTCGACGCGGCTGACCTTGACGCCCCAGGGATCCGTCGCGCCGTCCAGGATGCTGAGGAGGGAGGAGTTGATACGGTCGCGGCCGGACAGCGTGGCGTCGAGGTCCATCTCGCCGACCACCGCGCGGATGTTGGTCATGGACAGCGCGGTCAGCGCCTGCGCGAGGTTCTGCACGGCGTAGGCGGCCTTGGCGGGGTCCATGACGCGGTAATAGACGATGCCGTCGGTGCGCACCGTCGCGTTGTCCCGCGTGATGACGTCCTGCTCGGGGATGTCGAGCACGACCTCCTGCACGTTCAGCCTGCGCCCGATGCGGTCCACGAAGGGGATGATGAGGTTGAGGCCGGGCTGCAGCAGGCGCGTGAAGGCGCCGAAGCGCTCGACCGACCAGACCTCGCCCTGCGGCACGGTGCGGATGCCCTTCGCGACCGTCAGGATCGCGAGCCCGATCAGGACGACGAGGACGATGGTGGCCAGCGGGATCTCGATCATGGGGTGTCGGGGTTCGGCCCTGTTGCGCGCGGGAGTTTAGCGCATTCTGCCGCGTCACGGCGAGGCCGGGGTTTCCGCGCGCGCGCGGCAGGCGCTAGCCTTCGGGCAATGCAAGGGAGGGAAGTGTGCCATGGCGCTCGGTGCGGACAGGCCGATGCCGCTCGATCTCGGTGGGCTGCGGGTCGCGATCAGCGCCGGGGCGGGCGGGATCGGGCGGGTGATGGCGGACAGCTTCGCGGCCTGCGGCGCGAAGGTCTTCGTCTGCGACCTCGATGACCAGGCGCTGGCGGGCTGCCCGCATCCCGGCATGAGAGCCGATGTGGGCGAGGTTGCGGAGGCCGAGGCCTTCGTGGATGCCGCAGTGACCATGCTCGGCGGCCTCGACGTGCTAGTGAACAACGCGGGCATCGCGGGCCCGACCGCCAGGGTCGAGGAGGTGGCGCCGGAGGACCTGACCCGCACGCTGCGCATCGACGTCGAATCCATGTTCCATTGCGCGCGCCGCGCGATCCCGGCGCTGCGCGCGGCGGGGGGTGGCACGATCGTCAACCTCTCCTCCGCCGCCGGGCGCTTCGGCTATGCGCTGCGCAGCCCCTATGCCACGGCGAAATGGGGCGTGGTCGGCTTCACCAAGAGCCTTGCCATCGAGCTCGGCCCCGACCGGATCCGCTGCAACGCCATCCTCCCCGGCCTGGTCGCGGGCGACCGCATCCGCCGCGTGATCGAGGCGAAGGCGCAGGCGCGCGGCGTCTCCTTTGCAGAGCAGGAGCGCGTCTATCTCGAGGCGTCCTCGCTGCGGAGCTACGTGACGCAGCACGACATCGCCAACATGGCGCTCTATCTGTGCTCTCCGTTCGGCGCGACGATCAGCGGCCAGGCGATCAGCGTTGATGCCGACATGCAGGTGCTGGTCTGACTGTGAAGCCGCAGAACCTGCTCTTCATCCTGCCGGACGAGCACGCGGCGCGCGCTGAGTTGCGCGGGGCATTCGAGATCATCCCGATGCATGTCGTGGACGCGAAGGGCGACCTGCTCGCGCTGATCCGCGATGACACGGCGCCGGCGCGGGGCGGGGCGAAGACGATGTCGGCCGCGGCGGGCCCGGGCGAGAGCGACCATACCCGCTACGACCGCGACGTCTACGCCGCCGGGGGAGGGGACAGTTTGGTGATGGAGGGCACCGGCAACGGCATGGCAGCCGTCACCTCAACTCGTTGTCCTTCACCGAGGCCCGCCCCTTGTGGTCCGTCCGGCTCGCCAGGGCCTTGTCCAGCGCCTTCCATGCCTTCTCGATCGCGCCGTCCAGCGCCAGCGGGATAGTCGGCGCCTGGTGCGTGACCGCCACGGGCTGATGGTGCGTCGGGCGCGCCTCGATCATGCAGCGCTTGTCGGCCGGACCGCCCTTGCCGGCATTGACGTCCTCCAGATGGACCTCGATGCGGGTGAGGTGATCGGCGAAGCGCGACAGCCCCTCGGCGATCGCGGCCTCGACGCGGCCGGTGAAGTCGTCGTCGCCGGCGGTATGGTGGGTGTTGATCTGGATGCGCATGGGCCGGGCAACGCCGGGCTGGCGCCCCGGTTCTACATCGTCCCCATCACGCGCGGCAGCCAGAGCGCGATGTCGGGAAAGACCACGACCAGCGCCAGCGAAATGAACATCGCCAGGATCATCCAGACCACCCAGGGGATGGTGCTCTCCATGCTGACGCCGGCGATGCGACAGGACACCATCAGGTTCACCGCCATGGGCGGCGTGAACTGCCCGATCGCGATCTTCATGGTCAGGATCACACCGAACCAGGTCAGGTCCCAGTGGAAGGCGTTGGCGATCGGGATCAGCACGGGCAGCAGGATCAGGAAGGTGGACACGCCGTCCAGGAACATGCCGATGAAGATCAGCACGATCATCAGCAGCGCGATCGTCCCGTACTCGCCAAGGCCCAGCCCCACGATCCAGGTCGCCACGGGCTGCACGATGCCGAGCGTCGACGTGGACCAGGCGAAGACGGAGGCAAGCGCGACGACGATCAAGATGACCGCGGAAAGCTCGCCGGCCTCGACCAGCATCTCGTAGCAGTCACGCAAGGTCAGGCTGCGGTAGATCACGAAGCCGACGAAAAGGCCGTAGAACACGGCCATCACGGCGGCCTCGGTCGGGGTGAAGGCGCCTATGCGCATGCCGCCAAGGATGACGATCGGCGCCATCAGGCCCCAGAACGCCTCCTTGAAGGTCTGCCAGACCTGCAGCCGTTCATCGTGCCGCGCCTTGCCGCCGAAGTCGTTCAGGAACGACAGGATCAGCACTGCGCCGATTATGGCGAAGCCCGCCAGGATGCCGGGGAACATCCCCGCCATGAAAATGGCCGGCACGGACACGCCCGGCACCAGCACGGCATAGATGATGAAGGCGATGGAAGGCGGGATCAGGATGTCGGTCGCCGCCGCCGCGCCGACCGTCGCGGCGATGAATGACCGGGGGTAGCCGTCCTTCTCCATGCTGCGGGTGACGACCTGGCCGACCGCAGCCGATGTCGCGGGCCCCGATCCGCTGATCCCGCCGATCACCATCGCCACCAGCACCGAGACCGAGGCGAGCGCCCCGCGCCCGGCGCCGACAATGGCGGTCGCGAAGCGCACCAGGCGCAGCGCCACGCCCGTGCGGTCGAACACCGACCCCACCAGTACGAACATCGGCAACGCGATCAGCGGGTACTTCGCGATCCCCGCATAGACGTTCGTCGGCATCGCCAGGATGGACTGGTCCGCCAGGACGATCGCGAAGGCCCCGGCCAGCCCGAGTGCGATCGCGATCGGCACGCCGGCAAAGAGCAGGACGAGGAAGCCGAGGAAGAGGATCGCGCCGATCATCGCGCGGTCACCCGTCCTTCCCGCGCGCGAGCCGGATCAGCCGCCCCATCGCTCGCAGCACGACGACCACCGACAGCACCGGCAGCCAGCCCGTGTACCACCAGTTCGGATTGCCGAGCCCGTTCGACAGCACCTCGAAGCGGTACTCGTCATAGGCCAGCGTCCAGCCATAACGGACCAGGATCGCGAAGCAGATGACGGTCAGCACCATCGCGCCCATCTCCGCGACGCGCTGCCCGTTCGGCGACAGGAAATCAGTGAAGTAGCCGATCCGGATGTGACGCCCCGACGCCGTCGCGACGGCGGTGCCGAGCAGCGCGACGAGCACCATCAGAACCACCGAGTATTCCTCGGTGAAGGCCAGGCTGATATCGGTGAGGTATCGCGTGACGACGTTGGCGACCGTGATCAGAGCCATGGCGGCCATCGCGGCCGCCACCAGCACCTCCTCGATCTTCAGCGGGACTAACGTTTTCGGGTTGTCGCGTCCCGCCGAGGGATCGATGTCGGTGGCCATGTCGGTACTTTCGAAGGAATGCTCCGGCGGCGCGTCGGTCGCCGGAGTGACGTCGCTACGCGCGTGCCCCGCGGACCGCGGCCTCGGCGCGGCGCACCAGATCCACGCCGACGGTCTGCGCCCACTTGTCGTAGACCGGGCGCGTGACGCGGGCAAAGGCGGCCTTCTGGTCGTTGTCGAGCGTCGTCACCGTAACCCCGCGGCGCCCGAGTTCCTCGAGGCTTGCGCGGTTGCCGTCGATGCCGATGCCCTTGCGGCTTTCCCCGATCTGCACCTTCGCCGCATCCCGCGCGGCTTCGACTACCAGCGTCCGGTCGGCCGGGGAGAAGCTGTCCATCACCTGCTTGGACAGCACGAAGATCCCGGCATCGGCGACGTAGTTCCAGACCGTCAGGTGCTTCTGCGCCAGCGTGTCCATGCGGAAGGCGAGATAGAGGTTGATCGGGTTCTCCTGCCCGTCCACCGCGCCGGTGGACAGCGCGGGCTGCAGGTCGGCGAAGGACATCTGGAGCGGGTTCGCACCCATCGCCGTGAAGATCTCGCTGAAGATCGCGCCGGCGGCGAAGCGGATCTTCAGGCCGCGCGTGTCCTCCGGCGTCTTGATGTCGCGGCGGGAATTGGAGATCTCGCGGAAGCCGTTCTCCCCCCAGGCGACGGGCGTGACGTCGCGGCTCGAGAGCGTGCGGAACAGCTCCTCGCCGATCGGGCCGTTGATGATGGCGTCGAAGCCCCGGTGGTCGTTCAGCAGCCAGGGCAGGGAGAACAGGTTCATCTCGCGCACCTGGGGCGAGATGTTGATGGTGGAGAAGACCGCGAAATCGATCACGCCCTGGCGCATGGCCACCAGCTCGCGAGTCTGGTCACCGCCGACGAGCTGGCTGCCGGGATAGACCTTGACGTTGATCCGCCCCTGGCTGCGCTGCGTCACCATGTCGGCCCACTGGAACGCGCCTTCCGACAGCGGGATCGGCCGGTTGCCGACGACGGAGAGCTTGTATTCCGGCTTGTACTGCTGCTGCGCGCGCACGCGCTGCGGGATGGCGAGCGCGGCGCCCGCGGCGGCGAGCAGCGCCGTGCGGCGCGTGAGGCGCGTGGTCATGGTGTTCTTCCTCCCCCTGTCAGGTCCCGGCGCGGGCCGGCTGCAGCGCAGAATGACCAGCCATTCCGCGCAAGGGCAAGGGGGAGGCGGCTTCAGGCCGGCTTCGCCTCGTCATGCCCGCCCTGGCCGGTCATCCGCGCCCAGGCCTGGAATCGCGGGCTGGCCGGCAGCGTGCCGTCCAGGATCAGGCGCCGCCATGCCGCGCAGGCCTCGACGAAATGCGGCACCGATCCCGGGAACATCGCCAGGCTGATTGCCTCCGCCATCTCCTCCTCCGCCACGGCATCGGCGTAGGCCGCCTCGAGGTGCCAGCCGAAGGGCCGCCAGCGCGCGCGGCACACCTGCACGGCCAGGCCGTTGAGGTGCATTAGCCGCATCGGCGCAGCGGGCGCGACGCGCCGAAGCGCCTCCAGATAGGCCGAGCGGGGATCGAAGGGCGCGAGCTGGCGCGCCCAGTCCCGCGCGGCGAAGTCGAAGGCCTCGGCGCCGATCGCAAGCGCCGCGGCGGCGAAGGCCGCGCCGATCGTCTCGTCCGTGCCGCCGGCGGCGCGGAACTTCGCGATGTGGTGCGTCGCGACCCGCTCATCCGTTGCGGCCAGCACGCCGAGCCAGACGAACTCCCGGTCGTGGTGGCTCAGCGCGCGGTCGTCGAGTGCGAGTGCGGTATAGGCGGCGTCATAGCCCTCGAGCAGCTTCGGAAAGGCCAGCGCCATCAGCCCGTGATGCGGCAGCAGGAAGCCGCGCTTGGCGCGGACCTCCTTCAGCCTCGCTTCGAGCTCCGCTTCGGTCTCGCTCATTCGGCCTTGATGTCCGCGACCCGCGCGACCTCGGCCCAGCGCGGGACCTCCGCGGTCACCAGCGCCGTGTAGTCCTGCGGCGTCATGCGGTTCGGCGCGGCGCCGAGCACCGCGAGACGCTCCGTCACCTCCGGCGTGTTCAGCGCGGCCACCAGCGCCTCGTTGATGCGCAGCGCGATCTCGGGCGGGATGCCGGCGGGGCCGGAGATGCCGAACCAGTTCGACGCGACGAGCGTGGGGAAGCCGAGCTCGGCCACGCTCGGCACGTCCGGCCAGCGGCTCGCGCGTTCCGGCGTGGTGACCGCCAGCAGCCGAAGGCGGTCGTTGTTGCCGATGTCGGGCACGGCGGCGATCAGCCCCTCGACATTGCCGCCGAGCACGTCGGTGACCGCCGGCGCGCTCCCGCGATAGGGCACATGGGTGATGTCCACCCCCGCTGCGCGCTTAAGCAGTTCGAGCTTCACATGCGACGACGTCCCGACCCCGGTCGAGGCAAAGCGCACCGATCCCGGCTGCGCCCGCGCCCGCGCCAGCAGTTCCGGCAGCGCGCGGAAGGGACTGCTGGCCGAGACCGCGATCGCGCTCGGCACGGCGGCGATCAGGCCGACATGGGTGAAGTCGCGCACGCTGTCATAGGTGATGTTGCGGTTCACCGCGGGGCCGATCGCCTGGCTCGCGATGTTGGACAGCACCAGCACCGTGCCGTCCGGCGTCGCGCGCGCCACCGCTTCCGACCCGACCGCGCCCCCGGCGCCGGGGCGGTTCTCCACCACCACGGGCTGGCCGAGGCGGGTCTCGATCTCCCGCGCGGCGAGGCGGCCGAGCAGGTCGGCGGTGCCGCCCGGCGGGAATGGCACGACCAGCCGCAGCGGGCGGGTCGGCCAGGGCGGGGCGGCGGGGGCCGAGGCGGGGGCGGGCGCTTGGGCCAGGGCAGGGGCGGCGGCGGGCAGGGCGGCGAGCGCGAAGAGCAGGCGACGGCGACGCATGGAGCGATCCTCGGGCGGTGCGCCACCCTGGCCCAGGACGGGGCGGGCGGTCCAGCCGGGCGGGCACGGCCCAAGCCATGGCCGGGAGTTCCATGAAGCGCGCCATAAAGAGGTAGATTTGGTTGTCATACACGAAAACAGAGTATGGGATCGCGAATTTCGTTTGAATCCGACAATCCCTTTCGGCATACTCCGGGGCGTTACACACCCCGCCAGAGGCCATGACCTTCATCCGCCCGCGCACCGCCCTCGAGACCATGCTGGCCGGCATCTCCCGCGCGGCGGAGGCGCCGGCGCCGACCCGGCATGAAGCGGTCATGGCCGCAATCGGGGACGCCCTGGCAAAGCCCGAGCTGCTGGAGGGCATCGACTGCCCCTGTTGCCCGGACCGCTATGTCCGCCACCTCCTGCATGCCGACGCGGCCGGGCGCTACGCCGTGGTCGCGCTGGTCTGGCGGCCCGGCCAGATGTCGCCGGTGCATGGCCACCGGACCTGGTGTGCATTCGGCGTGCATCGCGGCGTGCTGACCGAGACGTATTACGTCGCAGGCGATCCGCCGCAGCCCAGCGCCACGCGGCTGCTCGCGCCGGGCGGCGTCGGCGGCGGGCCGGCCGACCCCGCGCTGATCCACCGCCTGGCCAACCTCTCCTGCCGGACGGCGATTTCCATCCACTGCTACGGCGTCGCCTTCGACCGCTTCGGCGAGGACGTGAACGAGGTCCATTCCGCCTGACCCCGCCGCGCGGCATAAGACGCCGTAGCGGGAGAAGGATCGCGTCATGACGGACCGGAAGGTCGCGCTGGTCACGGCCGGCGGCAGCGGCATGGGCGCGGCCTGCGCGCGCCGTCTGGCGGCCGACGGCTACCTCGTCGGGATCCTCTCCTCCTCCGGCAGGGGAGAGGCGCTGGCGGCCGATCTAGGCGGCTTCGGCGTCACCGGCACCAATACCTCCAGCGACGATCTCGCGAGGCTGGTGGACGGCGCGATGGCGCGCTGGGGACGCATCGACGTGCTGGTGAACAGCGCCGGCCACGGCCCGCGCGCCCCGATCCTCGAGATCACGGACGAGCAGTGGCACACGGGGATGGAGGTCTATCTCCTCAACGTCATCCGTCCGACGCGGCTGGTGGCGCCCCACATGATCGCGCGGCAGTCCGGCGCGATCGTCAACATCTCGACCGCCTGGGCCTTCGAGCCCTCGCCGATGTTCCCGACCTCCGCGGTGTTCCGCGCGGGGCTCGCGGCCTTCACAAAGCTCTTCGCGGACAGCCATGCCGGGGACGGCGTCAGGATGAACAACGTCCTGCCCGGCTGGATCGACAGCCTGCCGCAGCAGGAGGCGCGGCGCGACAGCGTGCCGATGAAGCGCTACGGCACGATGGCGGAGATTGCCGCGACGGTCGCCTTCCTGGCCTCCGACGGCGCAGGCTACATCACCGGCCAGAACATCCGCGTGGATGGCGGCCTGATGCGGAGCGTGTAGGCGGCGCTACTCCGCCGCGGGCAGGTCGGGGCGCGCCCAGCGCGGCATCGCGCAGCCCGTCAGCGCCGCGATGCGGTCCCGGGCCAGCAGGCGCTCGCGCGTCAGGCGGCGGATGAGGTTCTCGTCCGGCACCGACCGGGCGCGCTCCGCGGCGATCTGCCGGCCGAGCTCCGCCTGGCGCTCCTCGAGGCGATCCATCAGTCCGACCGGGATACTCCCGTCCATTGTTTCCTCGTTCCCCTCGCCGCGGGGGGGCGCGGCGGTGACGGCGACCCGCGAGAGGGGGACCGGGCCGCCACTAGGAAGGCTGGACCTGAACCGTGACGAATTCAAGACATGAGTGAGTTGTAATGAAGGTCGGACTTGCCCTGTCCGATCACGCTGTCTTGGGCGAGTCGCGCCGTCCCGCCGCGGCCCAGCTCGTCGTGACGTGGGCGCAGGGGGCGTCCTCGCCTTCCGCCCGCAGCAGAACCTCGCCGTAGGACAGGGTCCGGCCCTTCCTGATCACGCGGGCCTCGGCGACGATGGCGCGCGCGCCGGGCGGGCGGAGGAAGGTGATCGCGAGGTTCGCCGTCAGGCTGTCGTCCCGGCCGCCGTTCAGCGACAGCAGCGCCGCCCACATCGCCATGTCAGCCAGCCCCATCATGGCGGGGCCGGAGACGGTGCCGCCCGGCCGCAACAGGTCCTCGTGATGCGGCAGGCGCAGCACCGCCTCGCCGGCGCCGACCGACAGCACCTCCACGCCCCAGGCTCGGCCAAGCGGCACGCCGCTGCGCACGCGTTCCTGCATCTCGGCGATGTCCATGCATCCTCCCCGGCCATCACCCAGCCGCGGCAGGGTGAGGGAGCGATCCAGCCGCAGAGTCCGGCGGCACGCAAGGCGCGCGGCGCCGGTTGCGCGGCGCGGCGCGATGGGCGATGCCATGCGCATGGCCGCCACCGCCTTCCACGCTGCCCACGCGCTGCTGCCAGGCGGCTGGGCGCGGGACGTGCTGATCGAGGCCAGCCCGCAGGGCGACATCCACGCTGTCACGCCAGGCATCGCGCCGACGGGTCCCGCACGGCGCCTTTCCGGCCATGTCGTGCCGGGCATGCCGAACCTGCACAGCCACGCCTTCCAGCGTGCCATGGCGGGCGGGGCGGAGCGGCGCAGCCCCGCCGGCCAGGACAGCTTCTGGACCTGGCGAGAGACCATGTACCGCTTCGTCGGCCGCTTCTCGCCCGAGGACGCCGAGGCCGTCGCCGCGCAGCTCCATGTCGAGCTGCTCGAGCATGGCTTCACCGCCGTCGCGGAGTTCCACTACCTCCATCACCAGCCCGACGGCATGCCGTATGCCGACGTGGCCGAAATGGCGAAGCGGCAGCTCGCGGCGGCGCGGCGCAGCGGGATCGGGATGACTCTGCTGCCCTCGCTCTACCGATACGGCGGCATCTTCGGGAAGCCGCCGCATGACGGGCAGCGCCGCTTCCTCAACGACCTCGACCGCTTCATGCAGATCGTGGAGGCCTCGCGCACGGCGACCGCCGGCGATCTGCAGATGGCCCTCGGCCTCGCGCCGCACAGCCTCCGCGCGGTGACGCCCGACATGCTGCGCGCCATCCGGGACTTCGCGGGCCCGATCCACATCCACGCCGCCGAGCAGCCGAAGGAGGTCGAGGAATGCCTCGCCGCCACCGGCGCGCGGCCAGTGCGCTGGGTGCTCGACAACACGCCTTTGGATGCGCGGTGGGTGCTGATCCATGCGACGCATCTCGACAAGGCCGAGGTCGCGGGTCTCGCGCGGTCCGGCGCGGTCGCGGGGCTCTGCCCGACGACTGAGGCCTCGCTCGGCGACGGCATCTTCCGCCTGCCCGGCTTCCTCGCGCAGGGGGGCCGCTTCGGCATCGGCACCGACAGCCATGTCGGCACCGCGCCCGCCTTCGAACTGCGCCAGCTCGAGACCAGCCAGCGCCTGCGCGGCCACGCTCGCGCGGTCGCGACGGCCGAGCAGAACCCTCATCCCGGGCGGACGCTGTTGGATGCCGCGCTCGCCGGCGGCGCGCAGGCCAGCGGGCGCAGGATTGGCGCGATCGCGCCGGGCATGCGCTGCGACCTGGTGGAGCTCGACGACACGCATCCGCTGCTGCTCGGGCGGCAAGGCGATGCGCTGCTCGACGCCTGGGTGTTCAGCGGGCAGGGCAATCCCGTGCGCCGCGTCGCCTGCGGCGGCAGGATGGTGGTGGAGGCGGGGCGGCATGTGGACGCGATGGCGATCCGCGACGCCTTCGGCCAGGCAATGCGGAGGCTCACGGCGTGACGGTACAGCTCAAGGGACAAGTCGCGATCGTCACCGGCGGAAGCCGCGGCATCGGGCGCGAGATCGCGCTGCTGTTTGCGCGGGAAGGCGCCGATATCGCCTTCTGCCACCTCGAGGACGAGGCTGGCGCGGCGGAGGTCGCCGCAAAGGTCGCCGCACTCGGCCGGCGCTGCTTCCAGCGATCAGTGGACGTGGCCGACCTTGCCCCGCTGCGCGACTTCATCGCCGCCGCGCAAGTCGCGCTCGGGCCCTGCGACATCCTGGTGAACAATGCCGGGCTCAACCTGCGCGGCCCCATCGAGACCATCACGGAGGCCATGTACGACCGCGTCATGGCCGTGCATTGCCGCGCCAGCTTCTTCGCCGCGCAGGCGGTGTGGGAAGGCATGGCCGCCCGGGGCAGGGGGCGCATCATCACCACCGCCAGCCAGCTCGCCTTCAAGGGCGGCGCGGGGATCGTGCCCTATTGCATGGCCAAGGCCGCGCTGGTCGGCATGACGCGCGCCCTCGCGCGCGAGGGCGCGCCCAAGGGCATCCTGGTCAATGCGATCGCCCCCGGCCCGGTGAACACCGATCTCACGGCGCAACTCGGCGAGGGCTGGGCGGAGCGCACCGGCGCAACGCTGCCGCTCGGCCGCGTCGGCGAGCCCGAGGAAATCGCGGCCGCCGCGCTGCTGCTGGCGTCCTCGCCCGGCGGCGACTTCTTCGTCGGCGCGACGATCAGCCCAAACGGCGGGGACGTGATGCACTGATGCCAACGATCCGCACCCTCACCCCCGCCGAGGCCGAGACCGCCGTGGACTGGGCCGCGGCGGAGGGCTGGAACCCCGGCCTGGTGGACCTCGACTGCTTCCTCGCCCAGGACCCCGGCGCCTTCCTCGGCGCCTTCGCGGGCGGAGTGCTGGCCTCCGTCATCGCCGCGACGCGCTACGGCGCAGGGTTCGGCTTCATCGGCTTCTACATCGCGACCCCCGCCTTCCGCGGGCAGGGCCGCGGCATGCAGGTCTGGCGCGCGGGGATGGCGCAGTTGCAGGGGCGGCTGATCGGCCTAGACGGCGTCGTGGCGCAGCAGGCGAACTACCGGAAATCCGGCTTCAGCCTCGCCTGGAACAATGTCCGCTATGGCGGCGAGGCACCGGTCCTGCCGGCCCCGCGCGCGGCTATCGTGCCGGCGGCCAGCCTGCCCTTCACGGCAATCGAGGCGCTGGACGCCACCGTCTTCCCCGCCCCGCGCCCGGATTTCCTGCGCGCCTGGCTCGGCGCCCCCGGCCATGTCGCGCTGGCGCTGGTGAAGGACGGGCGGGCGGCGGGCTTCGGCGTGATCCGCCCGGCGCGCCACGGCCACAAGATCGGCCCACTCGTTGCCGAGGACGAGGCCGATGCGGAGGCCCTCATCGCCGCCCTGTTCGAGCGGGTGGAGCCCGGCCCGGTGCATCTGGACGTGCCGGAGCCGAACCGCGCGGCGGTGGCGCTGGCGACGCGGCTGGGCCTCAAGCCGGTCTTCGAGACCGCCCGGATGTACACCGGCCCCTCGCCGGCGGTGGCGATGGACCGGTTGTACGGGGTGGCGAGCTTCGAGTTGGGGTAAGGCGATTGGGGGCGAATGAAGTCGGCCGTTCAGATGAAATCTACGGAGAAGGTCGTCGGCGGAATCAAGTTGGTAAGAGGATCCTCCACTCCGTAAATCGCGAGCAGAATCTTTCCATCTCCGCCCGCCGGAGAAAGGTCGCCATTTGCGGTGTAGTTTACCAAATCAAATTTGTACACGTACGATCCATTCGTCTGAAGGCCACTGTCGAAGGTGAGTTCGGTCAGGTCACCGCCACCGAATGTAAGCGCATGATCAGATGTGATTATGATCTCTGCATACTTCGCTCTGTTTGGATCGGCCGGATCGTAGGTGTACTTGAAGGTGTAGGCCTCGACACCACTGGAATCGATACTGTCCGTGAAGCCCCCTTTGTTGATGACGCTGTTGTTGACATTTGTCGGGTTGGCCAGTGTGCCGCCATCGAGCGTCTTCGTACCTGACATTGTCGATCCCCCGTTCAGGCCTGAGGCTCGCGCCGCCCACCGGTGCAGATGCCCGAAATCAAGGCCCCTCCTAACTTTAGATTCGTTTTGAGATTATGCAACCGTTAGGCGCAAAACTTCGGGCCCATATTCGCTCTCCGAGGCCTCGCCGGGCGAGCTTCGCCGGGGCGGAAGGTCCCGGCGGAGGCTGAACCCGCGCAGGCTGTCGCAGGACTTCGTTTAACTATCGTGTCTTGTGAGGCCTCAACTGTTTCGCGAGTGCCGGAGGGATAGCGCTCGCGACTCGCCTCAAGGTCGCGCCGCCCAGGGATTGGCCGGCCGGCTTGCCGCGCGCGCCGCTTCCACCATCAGCAACTCGCCCAGATTCTCCTGCGTCAGCAGCCCGACCAGGCGCCCCGACCCGTCCACCACCGCCACCGGGCCGGACGCCGCCTGCATCGCCTGCATCGCCTGGTCGAGCGGCACGCGGTGCGGCACTTCCGGCACCTCGCGCTGCATCGCCTCCAGCACCGGGCCGTCGGGGCCCTTCTCCTGCAGGGCCCTGACCAGGTCCGTCCGGGTCAGGATGCCGCGCAGCCGCCCGCCGCCATCCACCACGGGGAAGTCGGTCTGCGCGGTGCGGATCAGCATCTCGACGGCCTGCGAGAGCGGGGCGGTGACCGGCAGCGTCTCGAAGCGCGTCATCATCGCATCCGCCGCGATCATCCCGCGCGCCATGTCGCGCGCGCGCACCGCCTGGCTCTCCGCCCCGGCGCCGAGCCAGACGAAGAGCGCCACGAAGACCAGCAGCGGCGCGCCGCCCAGCAGGCCGAGGAAGCCCAGCCCGAATGCCAGCACTTGGCCGACCGAGGCCGCGATCTCCGTCGCGCGGCGATGCCCCATCCGATAGCCCAGCAGCGCCCGCAGCACGCGGCCGCCATCCATCGGAAAGGCCGGGATCAGGTTGAACACCACCAGCGTGACGTTGACCCAGAACAGGCGGGCCAGCAGCGGGTGGTCCACGTCCTCGGGGCTGGCCAGCGCCTCCATCGGTGGCACGCCGCCGAGCAGCAGAAGAAGTAGCAGCGCGATGACGACGTTCACCGCGGGGCCGGCCAGCGCGACGACGAGTTCCTCAGACGGATTCTCCGGTATGCGCTCCAGGCGCGCGACGCCGCCGATCGGCAGCAGCGTGATGTCGGGCGTCGCGATGCCGTAGCGGCGCGCGGCGAGCACATGACCGAATTCATGCAGAAGCACGCAGCCGAAGAGCAGGCAGATGAACACCACGCCCGTCACCGCCGCCGGCGCGCCGCCCTTCATCCCATGGGCGACCGCGATCCAGGCGAGCAGCAGGAGGAAGGTCAGGTGAAGACGGATCTCGGTGCCGAGCACGCGCCCGAGGGGGATGGACCAGGTCATGCGGGGCTCCCTCTGTCTCCCTCCCCCGCAAGCGGGGGAGGGTCGGGGTGGGGGTGCGGAGGATGGAGGGCGCGCTGGACGAAGCACCCCCACCCTAACCCTCCCCCGCCTGCGGGGGAGGGAACAATCGACGGGGGGAGGGCATCAGCCGTGTCGGGGAGGGCGCAGCATCAACGCCCGTCCTGTGGTGTCGGCTGCAACCGCCCGACATCGAAGCCCTGCGCGGCGGCCGCGCCGACCGCGGCCGCGTAGTCGCCCGCGGGCAGCGCCGGCGTCCGCGACAGGATCCAGAGGTAGTTCCGCTCCGGCGCCCCCACCACGGCCCAGCGATACTCCGGGTCCAGCCCGATCACCCAGTAGTCGCCGTAGAAGGGCCAGAAGAAGGTGACGCGCAGCCGGGCGTTGCCGCTGCCCTCGACCGCATAGGCCGTCGCGGTCGCCACGATCTCGCGCCCGCCATCGGCCGCGTCGAGGCAGCGGTTGGTCACGGCGACCTGGCCGTCCGGGAGCAGCGCGTAGCTCGCCGTCGTCGCGGTGCATCGCCGACCGCGCCCGTCCTGGAAGGAGTTCGGGAAATGCGCGATCTCATACCAGGTGCCGGCATAGCGCGAGAGGTCCACCGCCGGCACGGTCTGCAGCGCCGGGCGCGCGCGCTGGTCCGGCGCCGCGCAACCCGCCAGCAGCAGGAGCGCGAGAAGGGCGCGCCTCATGCCGCTTCGCGCGCCGCGCGCGGGCAGCCCGGCACCACGCCGGCGGGCAGGGCCGCGGCATGATCGAAGATCGCGCCCGCGGTGGTGATCCAGATGTCGCTCCGCGCCCGTGCGATGACCGACAGCGCCCGGCGCAGCACCCGCAGCCGGTAGGGCTGGCCGACGATATAGGGGTGCAGCGCGATTCCCATGACCTGCGGCAGCCCGTCCGCGGTCTGCCGCAGCCGCTCCTCGAAATCATCGAGCACGATGCGCGCGAAGGCCTCCGCCGTGTCCTTGCGCGCAACGACCGAGGGGATGTCGTTCACCTCCTGCGGGTAGGGCACCGCGAGCAGCGGGCCGCCGCGCGTGCGCATCCAGACCGGCGCGTCGTCGCTGCACCAGTTCATGGTGTAGGCATATCCCGCCTCGGCCAGCAGGTCGGGCGTCGTGCGGCTTTCCGCGATCCAGGGCGAGAGCCAGCCGCGCGGCGGGCGACCCTCATGCAGCGCAATCGCGGCGGTGGATTCTGCGATCAGCCGCTGTTCATCGTGCTCGGTCAGGGTGGACTGGCGCTCGGAGTTCGTGCGGCCGTGCCCGGCCATCTCGTCGCCGCGGGCGCGGTGGGCGGCGACCAGCTGCGGGGCATGGTCGTACATGGCGCTGTTCAGCAGCACAGTCGCCGGCAGCGACAGCTCCTCCAGCAGCTCGAGCAGCCGCCAGGCGCCGACGCGGTTGCCGTAGTCGCGCCAGGCGAAGTTGAGGATATCGGGCTGCGGCCCGCTCCCGCCATTCGCGCCGGGGGCGAGCTCCGCCCCCAGCCCCTCCCCGAAGGCGAAATGCTCGAGGTTGACGCCGAGATAGACCGCGAGCTTCGCCCCGTTCGGCCAGGCATAGGGGGTGCGTCCCCGCCACGGCGTGTAGTCGTAGCGTCCATGCGTCGGCAGCATCGTGGGTCCCCCTGTCGGCGCGGGATGTCGGCGCGGAATGACGTGCCCCCGCCCGCCGGAACCGGCAAGGGGCGCCCGTCGGGGCGCGCTCGTTGTGCGTGTCGCGCCGGGTTGGCAGGACGGGATGACCGGGCTGCGGCGCTGGCCTAAGGTCGTTCCCGGATGCCACGGGTGGTGAACGAGACGGATCGCGCGGCCGCCGCGGTCCTGGCGAGGGAGGCGAAGGAGGCGCGTGGCAGGCTCGGCCTGCCGCTCGCGCTCGGCATCGCCCAGGTTGCCGTCGGCATCACCCAGGCCTGGCTGATCGCGACCCTGCTCGCCGCGCTGCTGGGATTCGGCGCCGCCGGCTGGCCGGAACTCGCGCTCGCCGCGGCGCTGGTCGCGGTCTCGGCGGCCCTGGGCGTCGTGCAGGAACGCGCGCTCGTTGCCGCCGGGGAAGCCGCGAAGTCCCGCCTGCGCGCCGCCGTGTTCGACCGGCTGCTCGCCGGCGCGCCGACCGACCAGCGCCCGGTCGGCGAGCGCGCCTCCCTCGTCGTGGACCGCATCGAGGCGCTGGAGAGCTACCTGACGCGCTGGCTGCCGGCTGCGGTGCTGGCGATCGCGGGCCCGGCCATGGTCGCGGGCGCGGCGGCGATCGCCGATCCGACGTCGGGCCTGATCCTCGGCGTCGCCGGCCTGCTGGTGCCGGTCGCGATGGCCGCGACGGGCATCGGCGCCGCCCAGGCCAGCCGCCGCCAGTTCGAGGCGCTGGGCCGCCTGTCCGGCCGCTTCCTCGACCGCATGCGCGGCCTGCCCACCCTGGTGCTGTTCCGCCGGCAGGACGCCGAGGCCGAGGCGTTGGCGACCCAGGCCGCCGAGCTGCGCGTCCGCACCATGAAGGTGCTGCGCGTGGCCTTCCTGTCCTCGGCGTCGCTCGAGGTGCTGGCCGCTGGCGCGATCGCGTGCCTGGCGATCCGCCACGGTGCGGTACTGGCCGCGCACCACCCCGATCCCGTCGCCGCGATCTTCACCCTGCTGCTGGTGCCTGCCTTCTTCCAGCCGCTCCGCACCTTCTCCCAGGCCTATCACGAGAAGCTCTCGGCCCGCGGCGCCGCGGCGGAACTGGCGCCGCTGCTCGAGCAGCCCGCGGGGCCGCCGGGCCTCAGGCTCGAGGAGATCCCGGGAAAGCTCGTCGTCACCTTCACCGACGTGTCGCTGCGCTACGATCCCGCCCGGCCGTTGGCGCTGGACGGCCTGACCTTCCGCGTGATGCCGGGCGAGACGCTGGTGCTGTCCGGCGCGTCGGGCGCGGGCAAGTCGAGCGTGCTGCGGCTGCTCATGGGCTTCTGCCGGCCCGATGCCGGGCGGATCGCGCTGAACGGGCAGGACGCGACCCTGCTGGCACCGTCCGAACTGCGGCGCCTGTCGGCCTATGTCGGCCAGCGATCCCACCTGTTTCGCGGCACGCTGCGCGACAACATCCGCCTCGCCCGCCCCGATGCCACCGATGCGGAGATCGAGGCGGCGGCCGAGGCCGCGCAGGTCATGGCCTTCGCGCGCGGCCTGTCGAAGGGCCTGGATACGCTGGTGGGGGAGGGCGGCTTCGGCCTGTCGGGCGGCCAGGCGCAGCGCGTTGCGGTGGCTCGCGCCTTCCTGCGCGACACGCCGCTGGTCCTGCTGGACGAGCCGACCGCGCATCTCGACCCCGGGACTGAGGCCGAGGTGCTGGAAAGCCTGCGGCGCCTTTGCGCGGGCCGGACGGCGATCGTGGCGACGCATTCCCGCGCGGTGCAGCGCACCTTCGGCCGCGTGCTCGAGATCGAGCACGGGCGCGCGGCGGGGGCGAGGATGGCGGGGGAATGAGGGGCGGGTCGGTCGCGACGCGGCCCCGTCCCGGCCTCCCCCGCAACTGCGGGAGAGGGGAAACGAGGCAATCGCTGCTTCTGTCCCTCTCCCGCACTTGCGGGGGAGGGTTGGGAGGGGACAAGCCGCCCTCATGACCCGCGACCTCCTCCGTGTCCTCTCGATGTGGAGCACCCGCGCCGGCTGGCTCGCCGCCGGCATCGCGGTCGCCACCTTGGCCTCGCTCGCCGGCCTCGCGCTGCTGGCGCTCGCCGGCCGCGGCGTGGCGGACGGCGTGACGGAAGGCGCGCTGATCGCCGGCGGCACTGCGGCGCTGTTCTGGCTGCGCCCCGTCGCGGTGCTGCGCCCGATCGCGCGCTACCTCGACCGGCTCGTTTCCCACGCCGCGGCCTTCCGCGCGCTCGCCGACACCCGCGTCTGGTTCTTCCGCCGCCTGGCGGAACGCCTGCCCGCCGGCGTCGGCTTCCGCCGCACCGGCGACCTGCTCGGGCGCCTGGTCTCCGACATCGACGCGCTGGACCGCGTCTATCTCGGCGCGCTGGTGCCGGCCGTGACCGCGGCCGCCGTGGTGCTGGCGATCGCCGTGGTGCTCGGCGCGATCTCGACGAGCCTCGCGGCCCTCGTCGCCATCCCGCTCGCCGTCGCGCTGCTGCTGCCGCCGCTGCTCGCACCCGGCGCGGCCGAGGCCGGGCGCGGGGTCGCGGCCGCCCAGGGCAGCCTGCGCGCCGCGGTCGTGGACCCGCTGACCGGGATGGAGGACACGCTTTCCGCCGGCGCCGAGCCTATCGCGGCCGCCCGCGTCGCCGAGGAAGGATCGCGCCTGTCCGCCGCGCAGCGCCTGCTCGCCCGGCGCGGCGCCTGGGGCGGGGCGGCCGGCGCGGTGCTGACCCAGGCCGCGATGCTCGGCGCCATCGCCTGGGGGCTCGCCAGCGGACAGCATGCCGTGGCCGGCGCGGTGCTCGGCCTGTTCCTCGCGACCGCGGCGGCCGAGGCGCTCGGGCTGATGCCGCGCGCCGGCGCCGCGCTGGCCGCCGCCGGCGCCAGCGCGCGGCGCCTGTTCGAGGCCGCCGACGCCGTCCCGCCCGTGGCCGAGCCGGCCGTGCCGGCCGCGCCAGCCGCGGGCCATGCCATCAGGCTGGACGGCGTGCATTTCTCCTGGTCGCCCGATCGCCCTCAGGTGTTCGAGGGCCTGGAACTCGACGTGCCGGAAGGCGCCAGGATCGCGCTGCTGGGCCCCTCCGGCGCGGGCAAGTCGACGCTGACGGCGCTGCTGCTGAAGCTTGCCGCGCCGCAGGCCGGGCGGGTGCTGCTCGGCGGGGTGGACATCGCGACGCTGGCCGCCGACGAGGTCCGCGCGCGCATCACCTGCCTGACGCAGGATGCCCGGCTCTTCGACGACAGCATCGAGGACAATCTGCGGCTCGCGCATCCCGACGTCGAGGAGGCCGCGCTGTGGCGCGCGCTGGATGCCGCGGGGATCGGCGATCTCGTGCGCACCTTGCCCGAGGGCCTGCGCACCCGTTGCGGCGAGGCCGGGGCGCGCTTCTCCGGCGGCCAGGCGCGCCGCCTGGCGCTGGCCCGCGCGCTGCTGGCCGAGACGCCGGTGCTGATCCTGGATGAGCCCGCCGCGGGCCTCGATCCCGACACCGAGCGCGCCTTCCTCGAAACGCTGGGCGAGGCGACGGCAGGCCGGACGGTGATCCTCATCGTCCACCGCCTGATCGGCGTGGAGCGACCGACCCGCATCCTGAGGCTGGTCGGCGGGCACGCGCTGCCGGCGATGGGGTAGGGGCGTCGCCCTATCCGCGGAAGGGGGACTGATACAGTGCATCGGCTCCAGCGCGGTCCTCTTAAGCCGGCAACGCACCGGCTACACCTTCGACAATGCCGCTATGCACCGTCAGGGCGATAAGGCTCCGACGGGAGTAGCACGAGGTTGTTCTCGAAACGGATCCACGAGGGCCGCCGCTCTAGGGAGCCAATCGAGAGCGCCCATGCGCCGTGCATGGCATCCTCCGCGTCCACGCGACGGAGGTGCCCCATGCAAATCGGCAGGTGCTCCGCTACCGGCGCCAGCAGTCCGCGGGTTCTGCTCCGGGCTAGTGTCGCTGTTGTTGGCCCAGGCACCGGCATTTGGACGGAGGGCGTCGTGATGTCCCGGTTGCAGGACAAAGCAGCACATGGGTTGGTCCGACGCACGCTGCTTCAGGCGGGCATGGGGATCGGAATGGCTGTGCTCGGGCCGCGCCTGCCGCAAGCACAAATTACGACTATGGCGCCGCCAACCTCGTTATTCGAGGGTGTACGCCACCTTCTGATCGGCGCCAGCATGCTAGTGTCGGACGGCAACGACCAGAATTGGCGAGGCTTGGCTCCTCAACTTATGAGCGGCAGACCTCCACAAGCTTTGGCTGGCGGGTTGTTCCCTAACGATCTGGATGGTGATCCCACCACATCGCCTCCCAAGCCTTCCCTAATCGATACGCGGGTGGGTGAGTTCGCGAGGCGTTTGCTCGAGTCGTCGGAGCGACGTTCTCCGTCCGCCATGCGGCCAAGGCTTCTACGCGGCTTGTCGGACATTCAGTCGGTTCAGCAGAGCGACCTGGACGACGCGATGAACGTCGTCGTCCAACTCTACATTCGGGACATCAGTGACGATCTATTGACGCCCCCGCCAAGACGTGTCGCTTCCGTGCTCCTTGTCCGGATCATCAGTTACCGTCGTCGAACGACAAGCCCAGATTATTGGGCGAGTGGGCCGTCAGTGTCGGTCGACACTGTTGTCAGAAGCGACAGCACGGCATGGCTGCTGGCCAAAGTCGACGCCGGCGTCGCAGACGCCTTGAGCCCTTGGGCCGCCATTTGAAAGCCAAGACATTCAAGGGGGGGTGAGGGAAGCGCGAAGCTGGGCCGCGATAACCGTTCAGCGTCGAGCGGTCACTAACCGGGGCAGCGTGTCTCCCCCGCCCGCCTCGCCGCCGCTCGATACCCTCCCCCGTAGAATGGCGGGGGAGGGGACGAAGGTCAGAATACCTTGGGCAGGTAGTCCTCGATGCCCTCGACCGGGGTGCCGGACAGCCAGAAGCTGAGGCCGGCCTTGGTCGGCTCGGTGGGCACGGGTGGCTGGATGGTGACCTGCACGCGGCCGACCTCCTTGCCGTTGCTGTCGGCGATGGCGGGCTCGACCGCCGCGACCAGCAGCTCGGCGTCCGAGCTCGGCAGGGCATGGACGCGGCCGAGGATGCGGGCCAGCACGCCCATCTTGGCGCGGCCGCTGCCGTCGCCGTCGCCCACCTTGATCGCGATGCCGAGCGCGCGGTCGCGCACGCAGGCGACCAGGTAGCCCTCGGCGCCGGTCTTGGCGACGACGTTGCCGTCGCAATAGCGGATCAGCCGCGCCAACGGGCTGTCCTTCGCCGCGAGATGGTCGGGATAGGCGAGCATCGCGTTCAGCACGCGGCGCGCCGCGGCGCGGCGTTCCGGCGTCTTGGCTTGGCTGACGCCGAAGCGCGCCATGGCGGTCGCCATGTTGCGGATCGGCACGGCGACCGCCGGCAAGCCGCAGCCGTCGCCGCCATGGGGCAGCCTGTCGGCGTCGAGGCCCGTGAACTCCGACAGGACGTCGCGATAAAGCTTCTGCGCGGGATGGTCGGGATTGGCGTAGTCCAGCCCGGCGCCGAGATGCTTCGCCACGCTCAGGAAGCCGCAATGCTTGCCCGAGCAGTTGTTGAAGATCCGCCGCGGGCCGCCCTGCGCCCAGGCGTTCTGCTGATCCGTCATGTCGCGCGGCAGGGCCGGGCCGCAGACCAGCGCGTCCTCGGTCAGGCCGAGCCGGCCGAGCCAGTCGCCGACGAGGGCCACCTGGAAGGGCTGCGCGCTGTGCGAGGCGCAGGCCAGCGCGATGTGCTCGTCCGTCAGCCCCAGCGCGTCAGCCGCGCCGGATTCCACCAGCGCGATCGCCTGGAAGGGTTTGAGCGCGGAGCGCGGGGTCGCTGCCCAGCCGGGATCGCCCCAGGCGTGACGCAGCGTGCCCCCGGTATCGGCCACCGCGACGACCCCACTATGGACGCTTTCGATGACCGGCCCGCGCCAGATCCGCGCGAGCTCCACGGTTTCGACGCCACTCGGCATGATGTGTCCCTACGACAAGCGCGCCCCGATCCGCCGCGGCGCCACCAGAGTTCCCCGCAGACGCGATACTGCGCGCGGCCTGCTTAGTCCAGCGTTACCCTGTACGCGTTCAGTCCAAGGTGACGCGTGCCGCCCGGACGACCGGACCCCAGCGGTCGAACTCCTCCCGCACGAAGGCGTCGGTCCGGGCGGGATCCATGTAGATCGTATCCATCGCCTGGTCGTTGAGCCTTGCCGTGACCGCAGGGCTTTCCATGGCCGCCCTGGTCTCGGCCGACAGCCGGTCGATCACCGCCTTCGGCGTGCCCCTCGGCGCGAACAGGCCGGTCCAGCTGCGCACGGCATAGTTCGGCACGCCCTGCTCGGCGACGGTCGGGATGTCGGGGCGGATGCGGACGCGTTCCCCGGTGCAGACGCCTATGATGCGGATCCGCCCGCCCGCCGCCGGCCCGACCACGGTCGGCAGGTTCATGAAGGCCATCGGGATGGTGCCGGCGATGAGGTCGGTCGCGACGGGCCCGCCGCCGCGATAGGGGACATGGGTCAGCTCCGTGCCCGTCAGCATCCGGAACAGCTCGCCCGCCAGGTGGTTGGAGCTCGCCGTCCCGGAGGAGCCGAAGCTGAAGCCGCCGCGCGTCGCGCGGATGCGCGCCAGCAGCTCCTGCACGTTCGTGATGCCGAGGCCCGGGTTCACCGCCAGCACGTTCGGCACGTCCACCCACATCGCGACGCCGGCCAGCGCGTCCCGCGTGTCGTAGCCGAGCTCAGGGGAGACCAGCGCGTGGAAGACGTGGTTGGACGCCGAGGAGACCAGGAGCTGGTAGCCGTCCGGTCGCGCACGGACGATCTGGCCCATGCCGATGGACCCGCCGCCGCCCGGCCGGTTCTCCACCACCACGGACTGGCCGAGGCGCTCGGCCAGCGGCTGGGCGAGGATGCGGGCTACGGAATCGTTGGATCCGCCCGGCGCCCAGGGCACCACCAGCGTGATCGGCCGCGCCGGCCAGGCTTCCTGGGCCAGGGCCGGGGTGGCAAGCACCGGCGCCGCCATCGCGCCGAGCAGCAGGCGTCGCTTCATGTCCGTCTCTCCCGTTCTGCCCGAAGCGGCGCCTTGGCGCATGCCGCGTCGTCGCGCCATCATATGGCATGGGGCGGCAGCCTGGGGAGCGGGCCGTGGCAGGGAAGCACCCGGAACGGATCACCGCGGAGGCGGCGGCGTTCCTCGTGAAATCCGGCGACTGGCTGGACTACGGGGTCACGCTGAACCAGCCCGACGCCTTCGACCGGGCGCTTGGCGCGCGCATCACGTCGCTGCGCGGCGTCTGGATCCGCAACTGCCTCAGCCTCCGCCCGCGCCAGCCGATCGAGCAGGACCCCGACGGCAGCCACGCGCATCTCTTCAACTGGCATTTCTCGGGCTACGACCGGAAGAAGCACGACGCCGGCCGCTGTACCTACATCCCCTGCAACCTCGGCGAGATCCCCGGCTACTACGCCCGCTTCATCGAGCGCACCGACTTCGCGGTGCTCAAGGCGGCGCCGATGGACGCCGCCGGCTTCTTCGACCTCGGCCCCACCAGCCTCTGGCACCGAGCCGCCATTGCCCATGCGCGGGTGCTCATCCTGGAGGTTACGCCGCAGATGCCGCGCGTCTTCGGCAGCGACAACCGTATCCATGCCTCGGAGGTGGACTACGTCATCGAGGGCGACGACACGCCGCTGCCCGTCCTGCCCGCCGCCGAGCCAAGCGAGGTGGACACCGCTGTCGGCCGCCTGATCGCGGGCGAGATCGAGGACGGCGCCTGCCTGCAGGTCGGCATCGGCGGCATGCCGAGCGCGGTGACGAGCGTCCTGCTGCGCTCGGGCGTGCGCGACCTCGGCGTGCATACCGAGATGCTGAACGACGGGATTCTCGACCTCTATCTCGCGGGGCGGGTGTCGGGGGCGTGCAAGGCGCTCGATCCCGGCAAGATCGTGTACAGCTTCGCGCTGGGCTGCCGCATCCTTTACGAGACCGTGCGCGACAACGACGACTTCCTGCTGCACCCCGTGGACCGGACCAACATGCCGGACATCATCGCGCGCAACCCGAAGGCGGTCGCGATCAACAACACCACGATGATCGACCTGCAGGGCCAGGCGAGCAGCGAGACCGACGGGCACCGCCACATCTCCGGCACCGGCGGGCAGTTGCAGTTCGTGCGGGGCGCCTATGCCTCCGAAGGTGGCAAGAGCTTCATCTGCCTGGCCTCGACCTACGAGCGGAAGGGCGTGCGCAAGAGCCGCATCGCGCTGAACCTGACGGCGGGCAACATCGTGACCACGCCGCGGTCGGACCAGATGTATGTCGTGACGGAATACGGGATCGCGAACCTCAAGGGGAAGTCGGTGGACCAGCGCGCGAAGGCGATCATCGCGCTGGCGCATCCCGACTTCCGCGAAGGCCTGGAACGCGAGGTGCGCGAGGCCGGGCTGATCCCGAGGTTCTGCCGGTAGGGCCGGCCGGTCAGTCCTTCAGCGCCGCCGCGACCATCCCGCAGAACCGCGACAACGCATCCGGGTGCAGCCAGCGCAGCACCGCGGTAACCTCCGCCTCCGCCCAGATCCACGTGGTGTTGCCGCCCGCGCCCTGCGCGAAGACCGAGGAGCGCGGCGCGTCCGGCCAGCGGCCGGCGCCGTTCAGCCACCAGAGGAAGCCGTAGGACGGGTTGAGCGGGCAGGGGGCGAGCGACCAGTCCAGCCACTCGGCGGGAACCAGCTGGCGCCCGTTCCACTCCCCGCGCCGGCGCACCAGCTCGCCGACCAGCGCCTGGTCCTCGGCATGGATGCGCATCCCGCCGCCCCAATGGGTGCCGCCGGGCACGGAGGGGAGGCGCCTTCCGTCCACCTCCACGACCGCGTTGTCGTAAGCGTACCAGGTCCAGTGCCGGCTGCCGCCGATCGGGTCCATGATGCGCTCCGCGAAGACCTCGGGCAGGGGGCGGCGAAACAGCCGCAGCAGGCAGAGCGACAGGCGGTTCACCCGGACGTCGTTGTATTCCCAATGCGTCCCCGGCGCCTGAAGCGGCCGCGCGATGCCCTTCGGCCCCGCGCCTTCGCGCGCGAGGTCGCGGCCGCGGTCGATCACGTCGGACTTGCCGAAGAGCTCGCCTTCCCACTCCGAAGTGTTGGTCAGCAGATGCCGCCAGGTGATGGGAATGTTCTGGTCGCTCTCGAAGCCACCGTCGCGGATTTTCGCGCGCACGGGCTCGTCGAGGTCGGTCAGCAGCCCGTCCGCCCAGGCGATGCCGGCCAGCAGCGACAGGTAGGACTTGGCCACCGAGAAGGTCATGTCGGCCTGGCGCGTGTCGCCCCAGGACGCGATCCGCTCGCCGCGCCGCAGCACCAGGCCGTTCGGCGCGCCGCGCGGGAAGACCGGCCCGATCACCGCGTTGTGCGGCGGCGGGTCGAAATGCCCGGATTCAAGGTGCGCGCGCAGGTCGCGCGGGAAAGGGGATTCGTGAGCCTCGGCGAAGGCCACGGCGTCGGCAAGGGTCGTCATGCCTGCGAAACTGCCTCGGGACGTGCCGCGGCGTAACCCCCTCCCGTAACCCTCTCCCCCTGGGGCGCGAAGCACCCCACATTGACCCCCGAACACGGAGGATGACGATGGCGATGGAGACCGCGACGCTCGGCGGCGGCTGCTTCTGGTGCATCGAGGGCGCCCTGCGCCATCTCGACGGCGTTTCGCGCGCCGAGAGCGGCTATGCCGGCGGCCATGTGGACAACCCGAGCTACGAGCAGGTCTGCGGCAAGAAGACCGGCCATGCCGAGGTCGTGCAGATCGACTTCGACCCCGCCCGGGTCGCCTATGCCGACCTGCTGCGCATGTTCTTCACCCTGCACGATCCCACCACGAAGGATCGCCAGGGGAATGACGTCGGGCCGCAGTACCGATCCATCATCCTGACGCATTCGCCGGAACAGGAGCGGATCGCGAAGGAGGTCATCGCCGAGATCGACGCGTCCGGCATCTGGGGCGCGAAGGCAGTGACGGAGGTCGTGCCGCTGACGAAGTTCTGGCCCGGCGAGGAGGAGCACCAGGACTACTACGCGCGCAACCCGTGGTCCGGCTATTGCCGCGTCGTCGTCGGGCCGAAGGTCGCGAAGTTCCGCAAGACCTTCGCGGACCGGCTGAAGAAGGGTGCGGCTTAGGGGCGGGCGAAAGCCCCCTCCCAGCCGTCCCCCGTAACGGCGGGGGAGGGTCGAGCAGGACCGATCCAACAAAGCCGCCCTCGCTTCCCCCCTCCGCCGCCGTTGCGGGGAGGGATGGGGAGAGGGGGAAGGGCAACGACACGCCAGGAGAGACGCCGATGTTCGGCACCAAGGACAAGCCCCCCGCCGAGACCTTCCCCGTCGAGAAGACCGAGGCCGAGTGGCGCGCGACCCTCTCGCCCGAGGCCTTCCGCGTGCTGCGCCAGCACGGCACCGAGCGCCCGGGATCGAGCCCGCTCAACCGGGAGAAGCGCCCCGGCACCTTCGCCTGCGCGGGCTGCGGCGCGCCGCTCTTCGACGCTGCGGCGAAGTATGAGAGCGGGACCGGCTGGCCCTCCTTCTTCCAGCCGATCGAGGGCGGCGTCGCCACGAAAACCGACCGGTCCTTCTTCATGACCCGGACCGAGGTCCATTGCGCGAAGTGCGGCGGCCATCTCGGTCATGTCTTCCCTGATGGTCCAGCGCCGACCGGCCAGCGCTACTGCATGAACGGCGTCTCGATGGCCTTCCAGCCAAAGGAATGACTGCCGATTCCGGAACGATGCGACAGCGGGAGGCATGACGCGGGTTCAACCCCGCCGAAGCCTCTCGGCGCTGGACATTCGCCGGCGCGCCTGGGATTGATCGCCGCGACTTCTGCCTGGGGACTCCTTCGGTGCGCCTGCGCCTCCTGATGCTGGGATTGATGCTGCTGGCCGCTCCCGCGGCCCGGGCGGACCTCGTCTTTGTACTGAACTCCGGCGATGCGACGGTCAGCGTGCTCGACGCCGCGACAAGGCAGGAGGTGCGCCGCATCCCCGCCCTGCGGGAGCCGCATCACCTCGTGCTCACGCCCGATGGCCGTCAGCTCGTCATCGCGGATTCCGGCGGCAACGAGCTGCTCTTCGTCGATCCCCTGAGCGGCGAGGTCCGCCGGCGGGAGCGCATCTCCAACCCCTACCACCTGGAATTCAGCCCCGACGGGAAGTACCTGACCGTCGCCAGCCTGCGACGCGACCAGGTGGACATCTACGACGCCACGACGCTGACCCTGCTGCAGCGCTTCCGCCCCGGCGACATGCCGAGCCACGTCGCCTACTCCCCCGACAGCCGGCAGGTCTTCGTCACGCTGCAGGGCAGCCGCGCGCTGGCCGCCTTCGACCTCGAGACCCGGACCCATCTCTGGACCGTCGAGGTGGGCCGGGAGCCCGCGGGCGTCACCTGGCACCGCGGCCGGCTCATCGTCGGCGTGATGGGCGAGGATCATTTCGTCAGCGTGAACCCCGAGACGCGGGAGGTCACGCGCGCCTTCAACCTCGGGCGCGGCGCGCACACCATCTTCCCCTCGCCCGACGGCCGCGCGCTCTACGCGACGTCGCGCGTGGACAGCCGCCTGGCGGAGGTCGATCCCGACACGCTGCAGATCCGCCGCGTCTGGAACATCCCGGGCGGCCCGGACTGCCTCACCTTCGACCCCGAGGGGCGCATCTGGATGACGCTGCGCTGGGTCGGCCGCGTTGCCATCCTCGACCCCAGGGAGGCGGAGTGGTCGCTGATGCGCGTCGGCCGCAGCCCGCACGGCATCTTCTTCAAGCCGCGGCGCGACGGGGTGGGCGGGGATTTCCCGCAGCGCATGTCGGGCGCGGTCTCGGGCTCCCGCCCGCTGCCGGCGCCGCTGACGCCGTCGCTGCCGGGCCCGGTGACCCCGGCCTCCACGCGCTGACCATGCGCCGCCGCGGGCTGCTGGGGGCAGGGCTGGCGACGCTGGCAGGCCCGGCGCTGGGCCAGCGCTGCGCGCCTGTCTACCTCACCATCGACACCGGCTGGAGCCGGGAGGCCGAGCGCATCGCGGAGATCCTGCGCCGCCGCGGCGTGCGCGCGACGCTCTTCGTCGCGGACGAGCCGACCTTCCGTGGCGACCGCACGCTGTCCGACGCCTGGACGCCCTTCTGGCGCGCCCGCGCGGCCGAGGGCCATGTCTTCGCCAGCCATACCTGGCGGCACTGGTATTTCCGCGGCGATCCCACGGCGACGCAGGTGAACTTCGTCAACCGCGCCGGCGCCGGGTCGGACGTGCTGGACCAGGCCGCGCTCTGCGCCGAACTCGCGCGGCCGACCGACGCGATCCGGCGCATGGTGCCGAACGCGACCGTCCTGCCGCTGTGGCGCGCGCCGGGCGGCATCACCACGCCGAACGCCATCCGCATGGCGGCTTCCTGCGGCCTGCGGCACCAGGGCTGGACGCGCAACGGCTTCCTCGGCGATGAGCTCGACAGCCAAAAGAGCTCGAACGCCGCGCTGCTACGGCGGAACCTGGCCAATATCCGCGCGAGCGAGGTCCTGGTCATGCACTGGGGCGTGCGCAGCCGGCAGGACCCCTTCGCCAACATCCTGGACGAGCTGATCGCCGGCCTGCTCGCCCGCGGCTTCTGCTTCGAAGTGCTGCCGGCCGAGGGTATCGCGACCTGATGTTCGACTGGCTCGAGCGCTTCTGGGTGGACGTCTCCGGCGAGGTCTATACGGGCTTCGTCCAGCCCGCGCTCTACTCCATGGGCATGATGGAATACGCCGACCGCATCGCGGAATGGGTGGATTTCGCGCTGCTCGGCATCGTGCAGATCGTGCTGGTCTATGCAGTCTGCCGCCCGCTCGAGGCGATCCGCCCGGTCGAGCCCGTGACGAATGCGGGCGCGGTCAACACCGACGTCTTCTACACGCTGCTCGCCAAGCTCGGCGTGCTGCCGCTGATCGCCTTCGTGCTGCTCTCATCCGCGGAGCGCACCATGAACGGCTGGCTGGCGGACACCGGCTTCGTGCCGCCGACGCTCGAGACACTGTTCCCCGCGCTGCGGGAGATGCCGCTGCTGGCGCTCGCGCTCTACGTCGTCATCCTCGATTTCGGGGAGTACTGGCGGCACCGCTTCCAGCACATGTTCGGCTGGTGGTACGCGCTTCATTCCGTGCATCACGCGCAGCGCCAGATGACCTTCTGGACCGACGACCGCAACCACCTGCTTGACGATGCGATCGCGGCCGTCTGGTTCGGCGCGGTGGCGCTGCTGATCGGCGTGCCGCCCGTGCAATTCGTGCTGATCGTGATGGTCCGCCAGCTCTGCGAAAGCCTGAGCCACGCCAATGTCCGTCTCGACTTCGGCCGGGTGGGCGAGCGGATCCTGGTCAGCCCGCGCTTCCACCGCATCCATCACGGCGAGCTGTCGGCCGGCGAGGACGGGCGGAACTACGCGGTGCTGCTGCCGGTCTGGGACTGGCTGTTCCGCACCGGCGACTTCGACCGCACGGCCTATCCCCGCACCGGCGACCCCGAGGCCCCCGAGAGCCTCGCGACGGGCGGCTGGCTGCGCCAGCAGATCGACGGGTTGAAGCAATTCGGGCGCGCGCTCAAACGATAGCGGGCGCCGAAAGCCCTCTCCCCAGAGGAGGACAGGGTATCCGTCAAAAGCTGAAGCTCACCAGCACCCCCGCCGCCAGGTCGTCCGCCGCCAGCCCGCCCTGTGTCACGCGGCGCCAGTCCAGGCTGAAGGACACCGGCCTCAGCGCATCCACGCCCAGCATCTGCCCGATCGCGACGGTCAGGTTCGCCGCGCGCTCCCGCGTCTGCACCGGCGCGCCCGGCCCATCCTCGCTGGCGCTGCGCCACATCGCGGCGCCGGTCAGCGAGACGGCGCCGCGCGTCAGTGTCACCGCCCCCGTCGTCCAGCGCGCGCGGATGCCGGCGTAGCCGCCGGCATTGTCGCGCTGCGCGACCTCGACCAGCGGGAGCAGCCGCATGCCGAAGGGCAGCCCGATATCGGCGAAGAGCGCCGCGACCGCGCCGCGTTCCGTCGCCGGCCGGCCCGACGCCTGCGCATCCTCCCCCGGCTTCCGCCAGGACGCTGCAACCGTCCAGCCCAGCGCCGCGTCGCCCGGCAAGTCCACGCCGTCCGCCGCGAGCGACACGACCAGCCCGCCGACGCCAGGCACGTTGTCCGGATTCCCGAGCGCCAGGCTGTTACGCCAGGCGCGCTGGTTGACCGTGGCGGTCTCGCCCGTCGCGTCGTCGGTCACGCGCACCGGCCGCGACCAGCGCGGGAAGAAGGCGCTGCCCGACAAGGGCGTGACATCGGCACGGAAGGCCTCGATGCGGAGATCATGGTCGCCGAGCCATTCCGGCAGGCCGAGGATCTCCGACAAGTCGGCCTGCGCACCGGCGCCGATCTTCTCGCGGAGCTCGTAGTCGCCCGCGAAATCCGCGGCGTAAAGGCCGGGCAGGCGGAACCAGGCCTCGCCGAAGCGCGGATGGAACTTCCCGGCGAAGACGATGGTGGATTCGGTTGTCCAGCGCAGGTTCAGCGTCTCGACCCAGGCCGAGGTCGGCTGGAACAGGCTGCTGCCCTGCGCATCGGGGACGGGCTGGTAGAAGAGCGAGAGATTGGCCGAGAAGCCGTTCGGCATGGCGATCCGCGTCGCCAGAACGGACGACGCGCCGACATTGTCGCGCGTCAGACCGCTGCCGGTGCCACCCGGCCGCGTCCAGGTCGCCGCAGCGTCGAGCGTGCCGGTGGGCGCCGCCCACGCAGTCGGCGGCGAGTCCGGGTCCTCGGGCGGGGCGATGCGAAGCTGCTGGGCGGCGCGGCTGCGCCCGCGGCTGCGCGCCTCGGCCGGCAGGGCGGCGAGCACGACCGAAGCCGCGGCCAGCGCCGCCGCCGCGCGGAACCAGGCTCCCCTGCCGCCCCCGTCCATGGGGGCAGCCTAGGGACGAACCGCCCCGCGCCGGAAGGGCTACTGCATGCCGAAGGGCGGCGGGCCCTCATGGTACTGGCCGGACTGGTCGTACCAGCCGCTGGGCTGCTGCTGCGCATAGCCATAGGCCGGCTGCTGGGCGTAGCCATAGGCGGGCTGCTGCGCGTAGCCATAGGAAGGCTGCGGCTGCTGGTAGTAGGTGCCGTAGCCCTGCTGCGCCGGGGTGGGCGGCGGGGTCAGCGCGCCGGCGACCGTGCCGAGCGCGCCGCCGATCAGCGCGCCGCGCCCGGCATTGCCGCTGAGCGAGCCGATCAGCGCACCGGCGCCGGCGCCAAGCGCCGTGCCCGTCAGCGCCCGCTGGTTGCGGTCATAGGGATCGTAGCCGCCCGCACAGGCCCCGAGCGCCAGCGCGGGCAGCAGCACGATCAGGCCAAGGCGTCGCATCGCAATCCCTCCAGACGTCGCGTTCGCGACCGATATGGAGTGGAACGCGCAATCTGGGCAACGCTGCGGCAACGCGATGGCGCGATCAGGCCGCCGTGTGACCTTTCTTCGCCTTCGGGTCATTCGCCGCTTTCGGCGCTGCGAGCTTCGCCTGCTCGCGCTGCGCGCCGCTACAAAGGCGCGGTGGGCCGAGCTTCGGCACCTCGGCCCTTGCCGTCCAGCGAGGGCCTCTCGGTCCAGCGTCCCGCCGGCACAATGCTGCGGCGGGACTGCGGAATGACCCTTTTCCGCGGCGCCATGTTTGCTATCTCTCGCGCAACAGACCGGGGAATGACGGAAATGTTGGGACGCAGGATGGCGCTCGGCCTCGGGGCCGGGCTGCTCGGCGGGATGCCAGCCGCTCGCGCGCAGCAGGCGCAGCCGCATCACGGCATCCCGATCCCGCAGGACCGCATGGCGCCGCTGCGCGGCGACGGGCCGGTCGTGCTGACGCCCGCCCAGTACGCGCAGCGCTTCGTCGAGAGCCCGGCGCCGGCCGGCCCGCCCGGCCGCTGGCTGCAGCGCGCGCCGCTGCCCCTGCCGCGGACGGAAATGGCCTGGGCCGCGGTCGCCAATGACCGGCTCTGGGTGATCGGCGGCTATGCCGAACAGCGCGTCAACAACAGCTACAACCACGTCTACGACCCTGCCACCGACAGCTGGGCCGAGAAGGCGCGCATCCCGCGCGGCGCCAACCATGTCGGCGTCGTCGGCTTCAACGGGCGCATCTACGCCTTCGGCGGCTTCAGCAACCAGAACCGCGACGCCGACGAACTCGCCTTCGTCTACGACATCGCGGACGACCGCTGGGAGCGGATCGCGCCGATGCCCCGCCCGCGCGCCGCCGGTGCGCTGGCGGTTGTGAACGGCAGGATCCACCACATCGGCGGCGCCTCGAACCCCGACAGCGAGCGGGCCTCGGTCGGCTGGCACGAGGTCTACGACCCGCAGGCGGACCGCTGGGAACGCCGCAAGGCGCTGCCCGGCGCGCGCGACCATGCCGGCGTCGTGGTGAACAACAACCTCATCCACATCGTCGGCGGCCGCTTCAACACCTTCGAGTACAACACCGGCCTGCACCACGTGTACGACGCAGCCGCCGACCAGTGGACCACGCGCGCCCCGCTGCCGACGCCGCGGTCGGGCCATGGCCTGGTCGCCTACCGCGGCCGCTTCTTCGCCATGGGGGGCGAGAGCGGCTGGTGGGAGAACAACCAGCTGACCGGCCGCGTGCATGGCCAGATGGAGAGCTACGACCCCGTCAGCGACACCTGGCAGTCCCACGCCCCGATGCCGACGCCGCGGCATGGCATGGGCGCGGTGGTGATCGGCGACTTCATCTATGTCGCGGGCGGCGGGCCTGTGGTCGGCGGCGGGATCAAGACTGCGGTGCACGAGGCCTTCACGCTGGGCTGAGGGACCAGTCCCCGACGTCGCACCGCTTTTCCCTTCCCCGCCTGCGGGGGAGGGCCGGCGTGGGGGCTGAGCAACACCCCATGCACCGCCGCCACCTCCTGCTCGCCGCGCCTTTCCTCGCGACCCGCGCGCAGGCGCAGGGCCATCTCCTAGTGGCCGCACTCCGCGCCGGCGACGTCGTCGTGGTCATGCGGCACGGCATCACGGATCGCAGCCAGGTGGACAACGGAGACCTCCCCCGCCGCGAGGGCCAGCGCAACCTGTCCGACGCAGGCCGCGCGCAATCCATCCGCACCGGCCGCGCCGTCGCCGCACTCGCGATCCCGCTTGGCGAGGTGCTGGCCAGCCCCGTCTTCCGCGCCCGCGACACCGCGGAGCTCGCCTTCGGCGCGCGCGCGCGGATCGAGCCGATGCTGACCGCCGACGACTACACGCCCGACCCCGCGCTGTTGCGCCGGCGCATCGCCTGGCTCGCCGTCCGCAGCGGCCGGCCTTCATACGCCGGCGCGACCGACATCCTGGTCGGGCACGTCGTGCCGCTTGGCATGATGCTCGGACGTCCGCTCGCGCAGGAGGAGTTCCCGGAAGGCGGCATGGCGGTCTTCGCGCCTGGCGGGACCGGAAGGTTTCTCGGCGTGCTCGATGCCCGGACGCTCTGGGTCGTCGCGGCGGCATAGCGCCCGCTGCGACGCGCACATTCGCTTGCGCGGGGCGCTTTCCGTCGCGTCGCGTCGTCGCGGCGCCTAGTCTCCGCGCGGGCCGGCGTTCCGCCGGGCCGGGGCGCTCGGCTCGTTCAGCACAAAAACAACGACGAGGAGACGACGCATGCCCCTCTTCATGTACCAGGGTTCCTACACCGCGGAAGCCCTGGCTGCGCAGCTGAAGCATCCCGAGAACCGCGTCGAAGCCGTGGCCCGCGCGACGACGGAGGCGTTGGGCGGCCGGCTGATCGGCGCGTGGTACAGCTTCGGCGACCACGACTTCGCCATCGTGATGGAGATGCCGGACAAGGAGAGCGTGGCGGCGATCGCGCTCGCCATCGCGGCCGGCGGGGCGCTGAAATCTGCCGTCACGACGCCGCTGCTCAGCGGAGCGGAATTCGTCGCGGCGATGACGAAGGCGCAGACAGTCGCGAAGGTCTACAAGCCCCCGCGGTAGCGCCGGGCCAGGCCTGCCGGCGGAAGGACCGACCTCCCGCCGGCACCAGCCGGCCGAGGCCGCGGATAGGGCCCGCCGTTGGTGAGCGAGGCCAAACGCGCAGGCGCGGGCCGGCATCCGAGGGGACGAAGGTGAATCCTTCGACCGCCCAAAAAATCGAGTGCGGCCGTCAGTCCAGCGGCCGCACCGCGTCGCCCGGGCGGATGATCCCGCCGCGCTCGATCGAGCAGTTCAGCCCCGAGCGGTTGTAGAGCGGCAGCATCACCGGCTTGCCCAGCAGCTCCGCAAGGTACTTGCAGGGGAAGTTCAGCCGCCCGCCGCGCAGGATCACCTCGCCCAGCGCGAAGCGGCGGCCGACCAGGTGGTTCAGCGGCACGCCGCGCACCGTCAGGTTGCGGCGATGCTCATGCGGCGGCAGGTCGATCGGCCCGCTCTGTAGCGGCGGGTCGTTGCGGGCGAGCGCGTCCAGCACCTCGGCCTCTATCAGCGAGACCTCGCGCACATCCGGCTTCGGCGAGTAGGTGCCGGTGCGCAGGAAATAGCGGTCGCCCTCGATCCCCTGCCCGGGCACGCAGCGCGCTTGCGCCAGTTCGCGCATCGGCGCGCCGGCATTGTCCGTGACATGGATGTGCATCAGCACGCCGGCCCAGCCCTTCGCACCCCCGGGCTGGTCGAGCGCGGCGCGGCCGGCGGGGTGGTCGAAGGCTTCGATCATGGACGTGTCCGTGGCAATCGCGGCGCGGGCCGCGCCGTGTCGACGGCCAGCCTGCGCGGCAAGCCCGGCCGCTTGCAAGGCAGCGTCAGCAGCGACGACCGCCAGAAGGTGTCGCCCGATCGCCGCCTCCGGTGCCCGCGCGGGGCAGGGCATGGGGTCGGCGCCGTTCGGGGCGTGATCCGTGTCGATGGATCACATCACGAAACCGTGCGTTCGCCAGCCCGTGTTGTCGTGGATAAACTTTCAACTGGAGATCGTTCCTGTTGCTGCCAGCTCCCCGGAGGCGTGCATGTCACAGACCATGAATCAACCATCGAAGAGCGATATCGCCCTGGCCGAGGTGCTTGGCGGCATGGGACGCAAATGCCTGGCGCTCGGCGGCGTGGTGATCGAGGCGAGCCAGGACCGCGACCTCGGGACGTTCATGCGCGCCAACCCCGCAACGGCCGGCGGCGTGTGCAAGGCGTTGAGCCTGATCTGGATCGGCATGCACGCCAGGGAGACGAGCTTCTGGGACTGGCTCGGAACCCAGGGCGCGATCAACCAGGTGCGCGCGCAGTCGGTCATGAACACGTTCCTGTCCTACGACGTGCATGTGAGAAATTTCCCCGGCGGCGATGGCGACGCCTGGAAGGACAAGTGGGCGCTCGACCTGCTCAAGCCGTATGGCGTCGTGGCCTACACCGGTGTCACAGGCAAGCGCCCGGCGCGCTCGGGCGGCAAGCTCTACGCCGTCGGGAATATCTGCGACGCGATCAACAGCCTTTCGGACGTGTATATCCAGCTGAGCCTCGGCGGCCGCGCCGGGCGTCACGCCGTCAGCTTCTATGCAGGCCACCCGGATGTCGCGTTCTACGATCCGAACTACGGCGAATACTGGTTCCCGGATTCCCGCGCCCTCAAGCCCTGGCTCGCCGAGTTCATGAAGGTGTCTCGCTACGACGTCGCGCTCGGCGACGATTGGGTGATGCGCAACTACAAGCGGGGACGCTGACAGGCCAGCTCAACACCCCTCGCCGGCCAGGCTCCTGCGGGGCGGCGCGGTTCAGGCGGCGAGAAGGAATTTCGCCGCCAGCCCCGCCGCGGCGGTCACCGCCAGCGTGCGCACCAGGCCGATTCTCAGCCCGAACAGGCAGGCCGCCGCCAGCAGGCTCAGCGCCAGCGCATCGGGCTGCAGGCTCCGCCAGTCCGGCACGCCGATCCGCACCGGCCCGAGCGCCACCGTCTCTACCTGCGCGAAGACAACGCGCAGCCCGAACCACAGCGCGAGGTTGCCGATCACGCCGACCACCGCGGCCGTCACGCCGGCCAGCGCGCCCTTCAGGCGCGGGATGTCGTGCAGCTTCTCGATGTAGGGCGCGCCGAGGAAGATCCAGGCGAAGCAGGGCACGAAGGTCACCCAGACCGTCAGCAGCCCGCCCGCGAAGCCGCCCGCGACGCCCGCGTCCCGGTAGCCCGCGAGGAAGCCGACGAACTGCAGCACCAGGATGAGCGGGCCCGGCGTCGTCTCCGCCAGGCCGAGGCCCGCCAGCATCTCCGTCGCGCTCAGCCAGCGGTAATGCTCCACCGCCTCCTGCGCGACATACGCCAGCACGGCATAGGCGCCGCCGAAGGTCACGACCGCCATCTTGGAGAAGAACCAGGCGATGTCACCGAAGACGCCGCTGCCCGCGAGCATCGCGACCGGCCAGAGCCAGATCGCGAGCGCGACCAGCCCCGCGCGCTTCGCTGCCGGGCCCATCAGCGCGATGCGGTCGGGCTCGCGCGCGATCAGCGCATCCAGCAGCGCCGGCGGGCCGTCCTTCGCCTTGCCATGCCCGCCGGCCGCGAAGGCCTGCGGCATGGCGTAGCCCACCAGCGCCGCGGCGATCACGACGATCGGGAAGGGCGCATTGAAGACGAACAGCGCGGCGAAGGCCGCGGCCGCCAGCAGCCAGGCGGCCGTGCCCTTCAGCGCGCGCTTCGCGACGCGGATCAGCGCCTCGACCACCAGCACCAGCACCGCGCATTTCAGCCCGAAGAAGAGCGCGGCAATGAAGGGAACCTCGCCCAGCGTCGCGTAGATCAGCGACAGTGCCATCATCACCACGACACCGGGCAGCACGAAGAGCAGCCCGGCCGCCAGCCCGCCCTTCACGCCATGCATCAGCCAGCCGAGATAGGTGGCGAGCTGCGTCGCTTCCGGCCCCGGCAGCAGCATGCAGAAGTTCAGCGCGTGCAGGAACCGCGCGTCGGACACCCAGCGGCGCTCGTCTACGACCTCGCGGTGCATCACCGCGATCTGCGCGGCCGGCCCGCCGAAGGACAGCAGGCCGACGCGCAGCCAGACGCGCAGCGCTTCCCGGAAGCTCGGGAATGCCTGCAATTCCCTGTCCATCAACGCGGGCCCGGCCAGTTGTGGGCTTCCTCCGTAGCGTCGCGGCACCAGAGGTGGAAGGCGTCATACAGCGCCATCCCGGCCTCGAGCTGCGCGAGGTCGTCGCGATGCAGCCGCGACAGGCCGAGCGAGGCCGCGAGCAGCCCCGCGCATTGCGGCGCGAGGTCGAGCCGCGCCGTGTCCGCGCCGCGCACGATGGTGGCCAGGCGATCGAGCGCGGGCGACGCCAGCCCGAACTCCTCCAGCATCACGTCGAAGGTGCAGCGCTCGGCGCGATGGCTCCAGAACACGCCGTCGAGGTCGAAGGGCGTGGCGCCGAAGCGGTCGGCAACGGCTTCCACCTGCGACGCCGCGACGAAGAGGAAGACGGCGGCGGGGTCCACGAAGCGGCGTATCAGCCAGGGGCAGGCGATGCGGTCCACCTTCGGCCGCGCCCGCGTGACCCAGAGCGTGCGGCCCTGCGCATCGCGGGCCGGGATGCGGGCGGTGGCGACGAGTGGCAGCCTGGCCTCGGCCCAGGCGAGGAAGCCGCCTTCCAGCGATTCGGCCTGGGCGCCTTCGTGGCGCAGCCAGGCGGCCGCGCCCTCGCTGAGCTTGAGGCCCTTCTGGCAGACCGCCACGACGGCTCGGCCGCGGAAGGCCGGCGCCCAGGACGCGGCGTCGCGATGGTCGCGCCGCAGCGCGGCGGGCAGGATCCGCGGGTCGGCGGCGGCGTCCTCCTCGGTCCGGACGTCGATCAGCACCGGCGCGTCGGGCAGGCCGATGCGGCGGGCAAGCTGCTGGGGGGTGATGCTGTTGGGCATGGGCGTCCACCTAGTCTGGTCGGTTGGACGCGATGCTTGGGCCGAGGCCTCACGGGGCGATCGCGGGAGCCCCTGCCGGAAAGGCTAGTGAAGGGCTCCCGCGGTGGTCAAGCCGGGATCACGAGGCCTTGCGGCGGGCGCCGCCGCGGCGGTTCTCGTTGGCGCTCTCCATTTCCTGCTCCTCGGCGCGACATTCCTCGATCCAGGTGCGGTTGACCTCGCTCTCAGCGATGCGGGTCAGCTCCTCGTCCATCCGCTTCTCCTCGGCGAGCGTCTCGCCGAGCAGGCGCGCAAGCTCCTGCTGCCCGGCCGACTTCGCGAGCGTCGCCATCGTGCCATAGGCCGCGATCTCGTAATGCTCGATGCGCTGCGCCGCGGCGATCAGCACGACGTCCATCATCGCGCCCTTGTCGTTCTCGCCCATCTCGTGGTTGGCCTCCTCGACCAGGCCGCGCATCGCTTCGCAGACCTTGCGGCCGGGCTTGCCGCCAAGCCGCTCGAGGCCCTGTTCCAGGCGCTCGATCTGGCCCTCGGTCTGCTCCATGTGCATCTGGATGCCCTGCTTCAGCTTCTCGTTGGTGGCCTGCTTCGCCATCTTCTGCATGGCGCGCAGGGCCTGCTTCTCGGCGCTGTGTGCGTCCTTGAGCTGTTCGATCATCAGCTTGCTGATTTCGTCCATCGTTCCGTCCTCGTGACCGCGCCGCGTGGTTGCGGCGTCGGGTCGGGAACGGAGCGCGACGGGTCCGGGTTGCCGCGATTTCTTGGCCCGGCGATTCACGGCCTTCGTCGTGCCCACCTCCGGCGGGCACACTCGGGCCGATCGCGAGCCGGGCTATTCCGCGGCCTGTGGCGCGAGCAGGCTCCCGCCCGGTCGCACGCGCGTGAAGGCGACGGGCTGGCGGTCCAGCGCGATCCGGCCGTCGCCGTCGAGCGTGACGATGGTGGCGGCGAGCCCCGCGGCTTCGTCGGTGGTATGCGGAAAGTCCTCGCGCCAATGGGCGCCCCGGCTTTCCTCGCGCGCGATCGCAGCGGCGACGATGGCGCGGCTGACCAGCAGCAGCGACTTCAGGTTCAGCCAATCCTGCCAGGCCAGGTTGAAGCCGCGCGAGCGCCCATCCACGCCGGTGGCGTCGAGCTGCGCCTCCAGCGCAACGAGCCCCGAGGCGGCCTCCGCCAGGCCGGCGGCGTCGCGAAGGATGCCGGCCTTGTCCCACATCAGCGCATGCAGCGCGTCGCGGATGGGGGTGAGCGTCGCGGCGGGCCTGGCGAAGGGCACGTGCACCAGGTCGAGGGCGGCGTCCAGCCCGGCGGGGCAGGGTGCCTCAATCGCCCCCTCCTTCGACACCCAGCGCGCCATGGTGTCGCCCGCGATGCCGCCGAAGACGGTCGAGTTGGCCACGCCGTTGCCGCCGAGCCGGTTCGCGCCATGCACGCCCCCGGTGTCCTCGCCCGCCGCGAAGAGGCCGGGCAGGGCGGTGCTGCCATCGGGCCGGAACACGACGCCGCCCATCATGTAATGCGCGGTTGGCACCACGGGCACACGGCCGGCGGCCAGGTCGAAGCCCATGTCGGCGCAGCGCTCCACCATGCCCTTGAACTCGCGGCGGACGCGGTCGGGCCCGAGATGCCCCATCTCGATCCAGAGCCCGCCATGCTCGTTCACGTTGCCCGCCAGGATCTCGCGCTGCATCGCACGGCTGACAATGTCGCGCGTCGCGCGCTCCCCGCGCGGGTCGTATCTCGGCATGAATCGCTGGCCGTCGCCGCCGAGGAGATAGCCGCCGGAGCCGCGCAGCCCTTCCTCGATGATCGTGCCGGACATGCGCGTGCCCGGGCCCGCCAGCACGCCGGTCGGGTGGAACTGCACCATCTCCATGTCGCGCAGCGGAAGGCCCGCGCGCAGCGCCATCGCCATCCCGTCGCAGGCCTTGTCGCCCGACGGCGTGTGGTAGGTGTACATGGTCGGGCCGCCGCCGGTCGCGAGCAGCACCGCCCTGGCCCGCATCAGCAGCAGATCGCCGCTGCGGATGTCGAGCAGCAGCACGCCTGCGATGCGGGACCGGTCGGCCGAGGGTAGCAGCGCGATCGCGCGATGTTCCTCCAGCCGCTCGATCCCGCGCGCCCAGGTCTGCTCGGCAAGCCGGTTGATGATCTCGATCCCCGTGAGGTCGCCCTTGTGGACCGTGCGGTCGAAGGTCTGGCCGGCGAAGGCCTTCTGGTGGATCGTGCCGTCCGGGTTGCGGTCGAAGAAGCAGCCCCAGCGGTTCTCGAGCTCGCGGATGCGCCGCTGCGCGCCGGTGACCAGCGTCCAGGCGAGGTCCTGGTCGTTCAGCCAGCCCCCGCCATGGATGGTGTCCATGAAGTGGCGCTCGGCGGAGTCCTCCGGCGCCAGCGCCACGTTGTAGCCGCCCTGCACCATGCGCGTGCAGCCGGACTTCCCCAGCAGCCCCTTCACCGCGACGGTGACGCTTAGCTCCGGTGCAGCGGATTTCGCGTGCAGCGCGCCGAGCAGTCCGGCACCGCCGGAGCCGAGGACGAGGATATCGGTGGTGCCGGTCGGCAGCGCGGTCATGCCGGGATCAGCGCGGCCCGCGCGGGCTGTTCGGCACGCCGCAGCCGCAATCCCCCTCGGCGCCCTGCGACGGCGCCGGCGGCAGCGGCGGAGCGCCGGCCTGCTGCCCCTGCGGGGGCGGGCCCGGCGGCGGCGGTGTCTGGGCCAGCGCGCCGAGGCTCACCGCGCCGGCCATGGCCAGCCCGAGCAGCAGCGGCCGAAACGGATACTGTTCGGGGTTGCGAGGCTGGACCATGATCCGCTCCGTTTCGACGACCTGACTTCTGGGGAGAGAGGATATGCGAGCCATCACGGCCATGGCGACCCTGGGCGTTGCGATGCTGGCGGGCTGCGCGCCCCAGCAGACCGGCCCGGCCCTGCCGATGGGCGCCGCGCCGCCCGGCTTCCAATGCCCGGCGGCCGGGACGCAGATCGTCGGCTCCGACGGCACCGTCACCCAGTTCACCGGCGTCAGCCCTTCCGACCCCTTCGCCTGCACGATGAACACCAACAGCGGGCCGCAGACCCGGCTGGCGAACATCTACCCGCTGCCGGTGCCGGAGGAAGCCGCGCTGCGCAACGGCATGGCGCGGCTCTGGCCTCTCGAGCCCGGGAAGTCCACCAACTTCATCCGCGAGATCAGCGGCCAGGCCGGCGCGCTCGGCTGGATCAACGAGACCTGGCACGTGCTGGGCCAGCAGACGCTCGTGGTGGCGAACCAGCCGCGCCAGGTCATGGTGATGGAGAACATCCAGTCCATGCCCTACATCCAGGGCTATGCCGGGCAGTGGACGCTCTACTACGACATCCAGGCGCGGGCCTTCGTGGGCGGCGACCTCCGCGTGATCCGCGGCATCAACAACACGCCGAGCTGGCGCGCGACGAGCATCACGACGCCCGGCAGCTGATCCCATCAGGCACCGAGCCTGGCGAGGGCGGCAGCCCGGCGCGCCTCCACGTCCCGCTGCACCGTCGCGTAGAGGCTGCCACCGTGTGCATCCATCGCGACCAGCAGCGGACCGAAATCGCGGATGCGGAAGCGCCAGAGGCTCTCGGGGTTGAGGTCGTCGAGATCCACATCCTCGATCGCCTCGATCCAGGTGGTCTCGAGCGCGGCGGTGCCGCCGATGATCGCGAGGTAGACGCCGCCCAATTCGGCGAAGGCCTGCAGCGACGCGTCGCGCAACCCGCCCTTGCCGATGACGATCCGCACGCCCTCGCGTTCCATCAGCGGGCGGGTGAAGCGTTCCATGCGGTCCGAGGTGGTCGTGCCGATGCAGACGGCCTCGTAGCCGCTGTCGTTCGTGGACCGCTTGTCCACCTTGCGCACGTTCGGCGCGGTGTGGATCACCGCATGGCCCTTCAGGTCGAAGCGCGTGCGGCGGCCATGGTCGAACATGTGGATCTGCGTGGCGTCGCGGATGCCGAACAGCGTGTCCTGCAGCGTGACGGTGTCGCCGATGCGAAGCGCCCTGATCTGCTCCTCGGCGCAGGGCATGTGAAGCACGTGGTGCGTCATGGGATGCGCTCCGGCCATATGCCCCGGGCGGCGGCGGCCAGCCGCGCGCCGTCCAGGCGGTAGAACAGCTTGTCGGCGGCTGCCGCGCCCATCTTGCGGTAGAAGCCCTGCGCGCGCGCATTGCCGCCATCCGCCGTCCAGTCGAGCCGCGTGTAGCCGCCCCGCGCCGCAAAGGCAGCGGTCGCTGTCATCAGCTCGCGCGCGGTCTCGGTCCCGCGCTGCGCCTCCGCGACGAAGAGATCCTTCAGCAGCAGGCCCCAGGTGAGGTCGAAGGCCGGGAAAAAGCCTGAGAGCGAGACGAAGCCCGCGGCCGCGCCCTGTCGCCGCGCGACCAGGCAGAAGGGCCCCGCGCGTCCGGCGGGCGAGGTCAGCGCGACCGCGGCCTCCGCGATGCGGAGCGGTTCGCGCTTCTCCGCGTAGAACCGAGCCATCTCGGCGAGCAGCGCGACGAGCGCGGGCCGGTCGGCGACGCCGGCCTCGAGGATCTCGGCCATGGTCAGAAGCCGATCGACACGCCGTCGGGCGTGAAGGTCGCGCTGGCGCGCCGCGCGCTGTGGCACTGGATGTTCACGGCGACGGGGTTCATGGTGATGTGCGTCGCGGCGACCTCGACATGGACAGCGAAGGCCGTGCTGTCGCCGCCGAGACCCTGCGGCCCGATGCCGAGGCTGTTCACGGCCTCGGCCAGCGCCTCCTCCAGCTTCGAGCCTTCCTCGTCGGCGCAGCGTGACCCGAGCGGCCGCGTCGCCGCGACCTTGGCGAGGTGCATGCAAAGATCCGACGTGCCGCCGACGCCCACCCCCATGATGGTGGGCGGGCAGACCTTGCCGCCCGCCCTGATCGCGGCGTCCACGACGAAGCGCTTCACGCCGGCCATGCCGTCGGCGGGGATCAGCATCTGCAGGAAGCTGCCGTTCTCGCTGCCCGAGCCCTTCGGGATCATCTCGAGCCGGAGCACGCGGTCGTCCTCGGTGAAGTCGAGGTCGATGACGGGGACATGCGCTCCGCAGCTCGTATGCTCGTTGCTGCGCGTGATCGGATGCACCACTGAACTGCGCAGCGGATGTTCGCGCGTCGCGCGTTCGGTGCCGTGCCGGATCGCCTGCTTCAGCGCCCAGCCGTCAAGTTCGACATTCCTCCCGATCTGTACGCGAAAAATCGGGATGCCGGTGTCCTGGCAGAGCAGGTTGTCCGTGCGCTCGGCGACGCCGATGTTCTCGATCATCGTGGCCAGGATCGCCCTGGCCGTGCCGTCGGTCTCGCTGGCGTCGAGCCTGGTGAAGCCGGCCTTGATGTCGTCCGGCAGCACCTTCAGCGCACGGATGTAGAGAAGCTTGGCCGCTTCCTCGATCGCGTCGGGCGTGACGCGCAGCGGTGCCAGATCCGTCTTGCTCATCAGCGTCATGGCCGTTCCCTCAGATCACCAGCGAAAGCCCGGATACCAGCAGCAGCCCCAGCAATACGACGCGGAAGGCCTGGGCGGGGATCACCTTGTAGACGCGCAGGCCGAGCCAGGTGCCCGCCAGCATCGCCGGCACCGCGGAGGCCGCCATCAGCAGCGTCTCGGCCGTGAAGAAGCCGCCCAGTGCCAGGCCCGGCGTGGTGATCGCCTGCATGGCCACGATGAAGGGCTGCAGCAGCGCGCGGGCGGCACGCTTCTCCATGCCCTGCAGATCGGTCCACATCGCGGGCAGCGCGCCGACATAGCCGCCGATGCCGCCCAGGATTCCCGCGAGGAAGCCGACGGCCGCATCGGCGCGCGCACCGGCGTCGAAGCGGGCGGGTGCGTGGCGCAGCGCGATGGAAAGCAGCGCGAAACCCGCATAGACCACCAGCAGCACGCCGACGGCCGCGACGATGGTCGGCGCCGGCCCGTGCACCAGCACCAGCAGCCCCACCGGCACGCCGAGTGTCGCCGCCGCGACAAGCAGGCCGAGCCGCCGCCATGGGATGTCGCGCCATACCGCGGGCGTTGCGAGTGCCTGCACGAAGAGGCTGCCGAGCACCAGCACCGGCGCGGTCGTCGAGGGCGGCAGGACGTGCAGCAGGATGGCCGCGGCGACCAGCACGAAGGCGAAGCCCGCGACACCCGAGCAGAAGGCCGCGACGAAGCAGCCGGCCGAGAGGATCAGCAGGTCAGGCGACATTCAGGAGGAACAGCAGGCCCGCGGCCAGCGCCACGCCGGCCGAGGCCGCGACCATCGTCTTCTGGCTGCTGCGCCAGCCCAGGAATTCAAGCGCCAGCACGCGAAGCCCGCCCGCGAGATGCGCGGCGAGCAGCACGACCAGCAGCGTCTCGCTCGCCTTGACAAGGCCGGCGTCGGCCCAGCGCAGGAAGCCCTCCAGGGCTGCCTCGCCGGTGATGGCGCGCGACAGCGCCCAGAAATGCAGCGGCAGGAACAGCGCGAGCAGCAGGCCCGAGACGCGATGCACCAGGAAGGCGATCCAGGTGGGGTGCGAGCGCCCGCGGAGATCCATCACGCGCCGCCCGATCGTCGTAGGGCCGCAAGGCCCGGAGGCGTGAATCGGGCGGCCATCACGCATACAGGCCCAGCGCCGCGCGGATGCCGAACGCCGCTGTCGCGAGGCCGATCGCAAGCCAGGCCAGGTCGAAGCCGCGCCCGCGCCAGCCCAGCCATTCCGCCGCGATGCCGCGCAGCCCGATCGCGCCGTGCAGCCCGGCCGCCAGCGCGAAGACCGCGTAGAACAGCAGCCACGGTGCGTTGCCGCGCGTGCGCCCCAGGATCTCCGCGGCGCTCAGCCCGCCGCGCACCGCGACGAGGATCGTCGCGAGATGCACGATCACCGCGCCCGCGAGGATCATCGCGGTGACGCGCTGCGCGACCCACAGATGCGTGCCGCCGCGCGTGCTCACCGGTCGAGCCCGAACACGTTCCAGAACAGCGTCCGCTTCAGCCCCGCGATGGCGCCGGACGGGTCTATCCCCTTCGGGCACCTCTCCGTGCAGGACTGCGTGGAGTGGCAGGCGTGGCAGCCCGCATCGCCGGCGACCGCCCCCAGCCTTTCCTGCCGCGCGCCGTCGCGCGCGTCGTTGACCAGCGTCCAGGCGCGGTTCAGCGCGGCCGGCCCGAGATACTCGCCGTTCCAGGCCACGATGTCGCAACTGGCGTAGCAGACGCCGCAGCCGATGCACTCGATCCCCGCATCCGCCGCCTGGCGCTTCGGCGAAGACGGCGGGACGACGTGGAACTCGCTCGGCACCGCGCCGTCGGGCGCGTCCTTGGGCTGGAATGTCCCTTTCGCGCGGGCCCATTTGTCGAAGAAGGGCGCCATGTCGGTGGCGAGGTCGCGGATCACCGGCAGGTTCGCCAGCGGCCGCAGCTCCAGCGTGCCGCCCTGCGCCACGCGCTTCACATGCGTCCGGCAGGTCCAGCGCGCGCGGCCGTTCACCACCATCGCGCAGCTTCCGCACATCCCGACGCGGCAGGCGAAGCGGTAGGCCAGGCCGGGATCGAGCTCGCGCTGGATGAAGGTGACGACGTCGAGGACCGTCTGGTTGTCGCGCGCCGGCACCTCGTAGTGCTGCAGCGCGCCGCCTTCGGCGTCACCGCGCCAGACCGAGACCTTCATTACGTCCCCTTGCATGATCAAAGGCTTGCATGGTCTTGTATAAGACACAAGACTGTGGAGTGTTCAGAAAATGAGACGACGCGGCGCGGACCTGCTGGTGGCGGCCCTGACGGCGGCGGGGGTGGAGCGGATCTTCACGCTCTCCGGCAACCACATCATGGAGGTGTTCGACGCGCTGGTCGGGTCAGGGATCTCCATCGTCCACACCAGGCACGAGGCGGCGGCCGTCCACATGGCCGACGCCTATGCCCGCATGACCGGGCGCATCGGCGTCGCCATGGTCACGGGCGGGCAGGGGCATTCCAACGCCGTAGCCGCGCTGCCCACCGCGCTCGCCGGCGAGGTGCCGGTGCTGCTGCTCTCGGGTCATGCGCCGTGGGACGAGCTCGGCAACGGGGCCTTCCAGGAACTGCCGCAGGCCGCGATGGCCGCCCCCGTGACCAAGGCGGCCTGGGCCGCGCAATCCGCCGCCGGCCTGCCCGCCGATGTCGCACGCGCAATCTCCACCGCGCTGTCCGGCCGCCCCGGCCCGGTGCACCTGTCCTTGCCGACCGACGTGCTGGTCGCCGACGCCGAGGCCGAGATCCCGCCCGCCGCCGCCTTCGCCGCGAAGCCGATGACGCTGTCGGCGACGACGGCGCGTGTCGTGGCGAACCTCATCGCCGCGGCCGAGCAGCCGCTGCTGCTGACGCCGCCGGCATTGGTCTCGCCTCACGGCTACGTCGCGCTGGCGAAGCTGGAGGCCGCAACGGGCCTGCCCGCCATCTCCATGAACTCGCCCCGCGGCCTGGCCGACCCCACGCTCGGCGCGCTGGCGGAGTTGCTGCCGGAGGCCGACCTGGTCGTGCTGTTGGGCAAGCAACTCGACTTCACCTCGCGCTTCGGGCGGACGGCGACGGAGGCGCGCTTCGTCGTGCTCGACCCCGACGCCAGACTGCTCGGCCGGGCGCAGCGCCTGCTCGGCGATCGGCTGGTGCTGTCCGCCCTCGCCGACCCGATGTCGGCCGTCGCCGCGCTGACCGCCGCGGCGAAGCCTGTCATGGCGCAAAAGGACTGGGCGTGGCGCACGTACGAGACCGTCGGCTTCCGCCCGGCCGCCTGGGCGTCGCTCGCCGGCGCGCCGGACGGCCCGATTCACCCCGCGACGCTGGCCCACGCCGTCTTTGCCGCGCTGCCGCCCGACGCGGTCTTCGTCTGCGACGGCGGCGAGGTCGGGCAGTGGGCGCAGGCGATCGTCAACGTGCCCCTGCCCATCACCAACGGCGTCGCCGGCGCGATCGGCGCGGGCACGCCCTTTGCCATCGGCGCCCGCGCCGCGCTCGGCCGCCCGACGCTCGCGCTGATGGGCGACGGGTCCTTCGGCTTCCACATGGCCGAGCTCGACACGGCCGCGCGGCACGGCCTGCCCTGCGTCATCGTCGTGGGCAACGACAGCCGCTGGAACGCCGAGCACCAGATCCAGCTGCGCGACTACGGCGCCAACCGCGCGCATGGCTGCGAGCTCGCGCCCGGCACGCGCTACGACCTGATCGCGACCGCGCTCGGCGGCCATGGCGAGTTCGTGGAGCGCGCCGCCGACCTCGCCCCCGCGCTCGCCCGCGCCTTCGCGTCGAACAGGCCTGCGGTCGTCAACGTCATCATAGAGGGCCAGCCCGCGCCCGCCCTGAAGACCTCGGGATGAACCTCGACCGCCGCCCGCTCTATGCCCGCACCGCGGAGATCCTGACCTCGCGGATCGCCGACGGCACCTGGGCGCCCGGCGCGCTGATCCCGGCCGAGCCCGAGATCGCGCTCGAGCTCGGCGTCTCCCCGGGCACCGTCCGAAAGGCGCTCGACGCGCTGGAGCGGCGGCGGCTGATCGAGCGACGGCAGGGCCGCGGCACCTTCGTCGCGGCGCATACCTCCGAACGCGCGCTGTTCCACTTCTTCCGCATCGTGGACCTCCGCGACGGCCGCCACGCGCCGACGTCCCTGGTGCTGGACTGCCGCACGGGCCCCACCACGGCCCACGACGCCGCCGCGCTGGAGCTCGAGCCCGGCGCCGAGGTCCATCGCGTCGAGCGGCTGCGCGTGCTCGGCGCCGAGGCCGTGATCCTGGAGCGCATCCTGCTGCCCGCCGCGCGCTTCCCCGGCTTCGCCCTGCCGGTGCTGACGGAGATGAGCGACGAGCTCTACGTGCTGTATCAGCGCGACCACGGCGTGACGATCGCCCGGGCCGAGGAGCGCCTGGCCGCCATCGCCGCGAACGAGGCGCAGGCGGCGAAGCTGAATCTCTGGCCCGGCGCGCCGCTGCTCGAGATCCAGCGGGTCGCCTTCGACATCGCGGACCGGCCGGTGGAGCGGCGCGTGACCTGGGTGGACACGAGGTCGCACCGCTATCTCGCGCAGCTCGACTGAATTTTAAAGTTGGGGCTGACCC